>JAAVIE010000085.1 GCA_014799325.1 Oscillospiraceae bacterium | reverse complement strand
TCCTTCCTTATCAGCAGGGCGACTTTGAAAAGCTTTATGAGGCTCTTGAAGGCAATCCTGTTACTATCCGCTTCCTCGATCCTCCTCTCCATGAGTTCGTTCCCACTGAAGAGGCTGACATTCAGAAGCTGGCTGAGGCTCAGGGCAAGTCCGTTGAGGAGATCAAGAACATCATCACTTCTCTCCACGAGTTCAACCCCATGATGGGTCACAGAGGCTGCCGCCTTGCAGTAACCTATCCCGAGATCGCCAAGATGCAGACCAGAGCGGTAATCCGCGCTGCTCTCAATGTTAAGAAGGCTCATCCCGATTGGGACATCGTTCCCGAGATCATGATCCCTCTCGTAGGCGAGATCAAGGAATTGAAGTATGTTAAGGACGTAGTAGTTGCAGTTGCTGACGAAGAGATCAAGAACGCAGGCTCCGACCTCAAGTATGAAGTTGGTACTATGATTGAGATCCCCCGTGCTGCTCTTACTGCCGATGATATTGCTAAGGAAGCTGAATTCTTCTGCTTCGGTACTAACGACCTTACACAGATGACTTACGGCTTCTCCCGTGACGACGCAGGCAAGTTCCTGAACGCTTACTATGATGCTAAGATCTTCGAGAACGATCCTTTCGCAAAGCTCGACCAGACTGGCGTTGGCAAGCTTATGGAAATGGCTATCAAGCTTGGTAAGGCAACTCGTCCTACAATGCACGTTGGTATCTGCGGCGAGCATGGCGGCGATCCTACTTCTGTTGAGTTCTGCCACCAGATCGGACTTGACTATGTATCTTGCTCGCCTTTCCGTGTACCGATCGCAAGATTGGCTGCTGCGCAGGCTGCTATTAAGGATCAGAAGTAATTTCGATATTGTTTGATAGTATTTAACTAAAAATAACTCCGCTCGGCTTAGGTCGGGCGGAGTTTTTTGTCTTATTCTATTAATAATCAATAGTATCAGATTTATTAGGTAGTTGGTAACAGTCTTATCAACTCAAATCTGTTTTTTACTTTTAGCCACTACTAAAGGTATGATAAGAAATTATAACTTTTGCGTCCTTTGGAAAAATCTTCCCGCTGCTAAATTTGAAATCTCCATTTATAGAGATTTGCGATATGCTGTTTTCTTTTGTTATCCAACCTGTTATCAAATCATCGACTGCAACTGTTTCTATGTTGCTAAATCCTGCGGCTTTTAATTCGTTCACTACTTCTTGATAATTTCTTCCTTTATAATTTTCTGCAGATGCTGATATTTTTACTTCATTTGAATTTGGGGTATTAACATAGCGCTCATGTAACCCATACAAGAAAAAAATAATTATTGGAAGGAGCATCATTAATATAAGAATAATTTCTCTCTTATCTTTTTTCGATTTATATTTTAACTTTTCTATTTCTATTCTTTCATAGGTATCATTTTCGTGAATTCTTGCCTCATCAACTTTTCTGTAAGTTTTGTTTTTATTTATATTAACTGTATGTTCTGTCCTGTTTATACCATCATCAACAGCAAATGATGTTCCACAGTGTTCACAATGTGCGTAATTTCTATCGCCTTCAACTATTATAGGAGCATTACAATTAGGACAATTTAAAGAAATAAATTTCATTTTAATATCCTCCAATAAAATTTTTATAACGCAAAAAATTTTTTTAAATAAAATCTATATCCAAAATAATTTTAGCATAATGGATTTTGAATGTCAATAGGATATTTCATTCATATAAAATACTTGTTAGTTGTATTATCTTAAATCAAAATTACATTCGTCCTCTGTACCTGTCAATTCAGCCCAGCGGGCGGAGAGCAGCTTGGCATAATCCAAATGAAATAAACCGTAGCAGCCAAGGGCATATCCGTCGTTGACTTCGATAAGCAATGTGCGTCCGTCGTCGGTAAGTCCGAAATCTATGGCGTAGCCTGCGGGGGCTGATGTGAATTCGTATACGGCGCTTTCAATTACTCTGTGATCGTAGTGCTTGCGCCAGTCGCCTTTATAAGGTCTGACGCTGAGAATTTTCCCGTATCTCACAAAGCACCGCCATTCAGCCGTAAAATTTACTATTTCTGAGCAATACACGTCCTGATCGACATTTTGGATACCGCACCCTATAAGATCCTTGGGCGAACGGACAACTACTCCAGTAAATTGCTTATCCTCCAATGGTTTAACGAATATGGGCCAGCGGTCGGGATAATTATTTACTTCGCTCATTTTTGTTTGCCAAATTTTACGTCCGAGGTAATTTTGAAGCTCCGGTGGATAGTCCATTTCGGGAGCGGTGATCCCAAAGTCGGCAAGGCGAGCTCTGACTGTTCCCACATATCCGACAACTATGTCTTCTCGTTTACTGTCTTGCAATTTATCGTTGTTATGAAAGGGAATTACCTCAAAACCCATTTCATAGAAGCCTTGATAGGCGTTCATAAAGTTGTAATTATGGGGGATCCCGTTTTCGTATGATTGAATGTATACTTTCATGTTATCACTTCCTTTTTTAATTATAGCATGATAGGGTGGATTTTGCAATATAGGGGTATGTGTCGTTTATATTGCAACAAAAGTCGGCAAAATTTATGCCGACTTTTTATAACTCGTAAATAAAATTATATAAGACTATTGACAAATTATTAAACTTGTGCTATTATTATATCAACAAAGAGAAAAGGATTTGATAAAAATGGGAAAAACCGTATACAGCTTAGTGCTGACCGATGAAGTAATTGAAGAAATAGACCGCCTTGCCTACACCATGGGCATAAGCCGCTCTGCCCTGATAGACAGGATCTTAGCGGAAAAGGTAAGCTACACAACCCCCGAAATGCGTATTGACCGCATATTCGACAGCCTGAACCGACTTTTTTCCGACAAAAGCGACGGCTTTATAGCAAAGTCGGAAAATCAGTCAATGCTGATACGTTCCTCTCTGAAATACAAGTACAAGCCCACTGTCCGCTACAGCTTACAGCTTTTGAGGAACAGTGAAAGCACCGAGGGGGAAATAAAGGTAAGCTTCCGCACCCAATCCCTTGAGCTTATAGCCAAAATGGAAATGTTTCTGCAAGTCTGGGCAGGACTTGAAAACAAATATATCGTTAAATATTTTCCAAAGGGTATACAATACTATATTGAAGAGGGAAGATTTACAAGGCGTTTTACCTTGCCCGATCACTACAAGGACAAAAGCAGTGAGGAGATAGGGGCGGCTATCGCTCAATATATAAGAATGTTCGATGACGTTCTGAAACGCTATTTCGCCTGCGATACTCACGAGGAGGGAATTATTAAAGCAACCGAACGTTATGAAGAGTATCTGAAAAACGGTATAGAGGTTATTTAATTACATTATTTGGTATAGAACAAAACAAGGGAGGACAGCTCTATGAACACACAAAAGCTAACAAAAAAATCCATGGAAATACTCCAATCGGCGCAAACCATAGCTGTACAGAACAACAATCAGCAAGTGGATCAATGCCACATTTTGCTTGCACTTTTACAGCAGGAGGAAGGACTTATTCCGCAGCTGCTGCAAAGCATGAATACCGATATCAAGCTGCTGACGAGCCAAGCGGAAAAGATAGTTGACGGTGTTCCCAAGGTAACGGGCAGCGGCGCAAGGGAGATGAACAGCCTTTACATCACCCAGGACGCCGACAGGGCGCTGACTGCCGCCGAAAGCGAAGCAGAGCGCATGAACGATGAGTATGTCAGCGTTGAGCATCTCTTTATGGGAATTCTTGACAAGGCGGCGGGAAAGGTCAAAGAGCTTTTCACGCAGTACAAGATTACCAAAAACGATTTTTTGGCAGCGCTTCAGAAGGTAAGGGGAAACACCCGCGTCACCTCCGACAGCCCCGAGGACACCTATGACGTTCTGAAAAAATACGGTCAGGACTTGGTGGAGCTGGCAAGGCAGAACAAGCTTGACCCCGTTATCGGCAGAGACGGGGAGATCAGAAACGTTATCCGAATACTGAGCCGCAAGACCAAAAACAACCCCTGCCTTATAGGCGAGCCCGGTGTTGGCAAGACCGCCATTGCAGAGGGTTTGGCTTTGAGGATCGTCAGGGGCGATGTGCCAGGCAGTCTCAAAGACAGACAGCTTTTCAGCCTTGATATGGGCGCCCTTGTGGCAGGCGCAAAGTACAGAGGAGAGTTTGAAGAGCGTTTGAAAGCCGTTTTGCAGGAGGTCAAAAAGAGTGACGGAAAGATAATACTCTTTATAGACGAGCTTCACTTGATAGTGGGCGCAGGAAAAACCGACGGCGCAATGGACGCAGGCAACATTCTGAAACCTATGCTGGCAAGAGGTGAACTGCATTGTATCGGTGCAACCACTCTTGACGAGTACAGAAAGTATATAGAGAAAGACCCCGCCCTTGAAAGAAGATTCCAGCCCGTGCAGGTAGACGAGCCTACTGTGGAGGACACTGTTTCCATTTTGAGAGGACTTAAAGAGCGTTACGAGGTTTTCCACGGCGTAAAGATCCAGGATCAGGCGCTGATCGGCGCGGCTGTATTGTCCAACAGATATATAAGCGACAGATTTTTGCCCGACAAAGCCATAGACCTGGTGGACGAAGCCTGCGCGCTGATAAAAACCGAAATGGAGTCAATGCCCGCCGAAATGGACGAGCTGCAAAGAAAGATAATGCAGCACGAGATCGAAGAAGCGGCTCTCAAAAAGGAAAGCGACCGCCTGTCACAGGAGCATTTGGCGGATATTCGGGAAGAACTGGCGCAGATGAGAGATCAGTTCAATTCCATGAAAGCAAAATGGGAAAACGAAAAGACAGGAATAAATAAAGTACAGTCTCTCCGCGCAGAGATCGAAAAATTAGGCGGAGAGATAGAGCAGGCAAAGAGGGAATACAACCTTAATAAAGCGGCGGAATTGCAGTATGGCAGACTTCCCCAATTACAGGCGGAGCTTGAAAAGGAAGAAAAGCTTGCAGAGGAGCAGAAAAGCAGTACCGAAAATCTGCTGCGCGACAAGGTAACGGAAGAAGAGATAGCTAAGATCGTAGCCCGCTGGACGGGGATCCCTGTGGCAAAGCTTATGGAGGGGGAGCGTTCAAAGCTCCTAAGCATGGAGGATATTTTACATCAGCGCGTTATCGGTCAGGACGAAGCGGTGCAGAAGGTCAGCGAAGCCATACTCCGTTCGAGAGCGGGAATACAGGATCCCAACCGCCCTATTGGCTCATTCCTTTTCCTTGGACCCACGGGCGTGGGAAAGACTGAGCTTGCAAAAGCTTTGGCGCAGGCGCTGTTTGATGACGAACACAATATAGTCCGCATAGATATGACCGAATATATGGAGAAGTACAGCGTAAGCCGCCTTATCGGCGCACCTCCCGGATATGTTGGTTATGAAGAGGGCGGTCAGCTCACCGAAGCGGTACGCCGCAAGCCCTATTCCGTGGTTCTTTTTGATGAGATAGAGAAAGCTCACCCCGATGTATTCAACATTCTGCTTCAAGTCCTTGATGACGGCAGAATTACCGACAGTCAGGGAAGGACGGTAGATTTTAAGAATACTATAATCATTCTCACCAGCAACCTTGGTTCAAGCTATATTTTGGAGGGAATTACCGAAAATAACGAAATATCCGAAGCGGCAAAGGAGCAGGTGGAAGGGCTGCTTAAAACCCAATTCCGCCCCGAATTTCTTAACCGCCTTGACGAGACTGTGTTCTATAAGCCTTTGGCAAAATCCGAGATAGGAAGTATTGTGGATCTGATGATAAAGGATCTGTCAAGGCGCTTGGAGGATAAGCAGATCAGCGTTAGTGTCAGTGAAGCGGCAAAAGCGTATATAATTGACAGCGGTTATGATGCGGTGTATGGCGCACGACCCTTGAAGCGGTTTATCCAGAGCAAGGCAGAGACCCTTATTGCAAGGGCGATCATTGGGGATAAGCTGAAAGAGGGGGATACGGTGGCGCTTGACAGTGACGGAAATGAGCTTTTCTTAGAGGTCAAATAAACTTTTTAGCAGTTGAATAAAATAAGTCCCTGTTTTAACTTTTTTAAGAACTTGTTCCAATCCTATTGGAACAAGTTCTAAGGTTAAAGCAGGGATATTTTTTATAAACACAATAAGAAATTTTTATTATTTCAATATCACAATCCTCTTTCCCTCAATCCGCTGACCAACTCCACATAAAACTCCCTAACATCAAACCCTTTGATATTCTCACGGTTAAGATCTATCATATCCCCATGAGAAATTCCCCTAAGCCCATTAGGAGTAAGCAGGGTATAATCCTCCCCGAACTTAAAGGCATACTCGGAAGCCAGTCCGTCATTGGGACCGTCAAAATATTTCACCATGTTATAGGTGAAGTTAAGGGGGAATTTTCCGCCTGCTGCGTGTTTCAGCAGGGAACCCACGCTCTGTGTATAAATACTGTCAGGCACCGTAAGCTCCTCGTCAAATTTAACACAAGCGTCAGCCCGCAGATCGGACACAGCGGCCATAAAATCGGGATTTCGGTCGCCCAGCTTTGCTGCCGCCGCGTTATATCCTGCTGCTACGGTTTGCTGCATCTTTTCGGGCAGCTTTGTCAGCAGATATTCCGCAAAAAGGCAGCCGCGGTGGGGTGTGTTTACGGTGGTGAGGGACGCTACCATGTCGGCAATACCGCATTTTGCTATAGCATAACGGCAGTCAAGCCCGCCTTTGGAATGGGCGATAATGTTTACCTTTGGGCAGCCGCTTTCCGCAACTACGCCTCTTATCCTTGCCGCCAGCTCCTCTCCGCTGTCCTTTACCGAAGCGGCGGATTGGTGGTTTCCGTAGTAGATCTTTCCGCCGTTTTTGATTATCTCTTCGGGGATCCTGCCCCAGTAGTTGACATGCTCAAAATCACGGAAGAAAACGCCGTGTACAAGGAGTATGGGGTATTTTGTATGGCATATCTCCTTATCCTTCCTGCTTTCGTTAAGCTCTATCTTGGATCTTTCAAGGTATATCTCCTCTGAAACTGTGGAGATTATCTTTCTCAGCATAATGAGGTTGACTATGGGTACCAAGCCCATTATCAAGCCAATGAGTCTTTTACGGACGCCTAACTGTATTGATGCGGCGTAAACTGAGATCATGCCGTTCCAGAACAGTACGAAAAGGGTTAGGCTGCATACTAAAATGCTCCACAGCAGATCTCCCCAGCTGTCGGGGAGCAGGGCTATTGCTAAATAAATGTGGACTGCTATCGACAGGATCAGCGCCCACACAAAGGTTTTAAGGCAGATCACGCCGTGGTGGCAGGCTTTAAGGCGCAGAGTGGGGATTTTTAGGCTGAAGATGAGGGGTAGGATATTTATTGCAATTCCGCCTATTATGAAAAGCCATAGCAGCAGGAGGTAGGCGGTGTCGTTCATCAGTCCTCTTGCGCAGGATAGGGCGGCTGTGAGTATTCCGAGCAGGAGGGAGAGTATGTTGTCAAGGGTTTTTGAATTTTTCATAGTTTCCTCTTTTGGTGGGTGGTTTTGTTTGTAGGTTTTTGTGTGAAGATCTTGTGGGTGGTTTGTTGCTGTGGGAAGATTGGGGAGTTGCGGTTGGGGAGATGCTTTTATTTGTGCAGGGTTTAAACAGTTGTGCTTGGAAAGGTGTTTTTATGTGGTGTAGAGTTTAGAAAATTGTGCTTGGAGGTGATTTTATGTGGTGCAGAGTTTATAAAAATGTGCTTGGAAAGGTGTTTTTATGTGGTGCATAGTTTAGAAAATTGTGCTTGAAGGTGTTTTTATGTGGTGCATAGTTTAGAAAATTGTGCTTGGAAAGGTGATTTTATGTGGTGCAAAGTTTAGAAAACTGTGCTTGAGAAGATGTTTTTATGTTGTGCTTAAAAATTCAATCCCCCTCGCGGGGGATTGTTTATTATTGTGTTGGTGGTTGACGTTTTACAAGTCATTTTGAATGTTGGCTGTCCGTTATTTTTTTTGTTGTGAGAAATTTTTTGTTTCTCTTTTTGATTATTACTGCTTATCGTTACGCTGAGGATTTCGCTGTCTGCGGACAGCGACCAGAGGGGCTTTACCCCTCTGGTCTCCCCACCACCCTTTGGAAGAAGGGCTTGAGATTGGCACGAGTGCCAATCTCTGGACGGAAACTTTAAGCTATTTAATTTTTCACAAGCGGCTTAGTTTTTTAGTTGCAGCAATCGGGAATAATTCTCTTAACTCTCTCCTTGCTCACCGCATGCTCCTCTTCACGTCTTCCGCACTTAGGGCAAATATCCCCGATAATTCCCGTATATCCGCAAACCGAATCACGGTCAACAGGGTGGTTAATAGAGCCATAACCCACGCCTGATTCCTTCATACAGCGTATGACCTGCTCAAATGCGTCAAGATTCTGCAAAGGATCACCGTCCAACTCAATATAACTGATATGTCCCGCATTGGTAAGCGCATGATAAGGCGCCTCTAACTTGATCTTGGAAAAAGCGTCGATCTTATAGTAAACAGGCACATGGAAAGAGTTAGTGTAGTACTCCCTGTCAGTAATGCCCTTGATCTCACCAAACCTCTTCTGGTCTTTTCTTATAAAGGTACCCGAAAGCCCCTCCGCAGGTGTGGCAAGCAGCGAGAAATTCATACCCGTTCTCTTGCTCTCCTCGTCCATTCTCTGCCTCATTCTGGTGACAATGCGAAGCCCCAGCTCCTGCGCCTCTGCACTTTCGCCGTGATGTACCCCGATAAGCGCCTTCAGGCACTCCGCCAGTCCTATAAAGCCCATAGAAAGTGTGCCGTGCTTTAAAATTTCTTCCACGCTGTCGCTCTCAGTAAGCTTTTCCGAATCGATCCAAACGCCCTGCCCCATAAGGAAAGGATAGTTCTTGACCTTTTTCTGCGCCTGGATCTTGTAGCGGTACTTAAGCTGCTCCACAACAAGATTCATTCTGTCCTCCAAAAGCTCGAAGAACCTGATAACGTCATGTTCAGCCAAAATAGCCAGGCGGGGCAGGTTTACGGAGGTGAAGCTCAGATTTCCCCTGCCTGTTACTATCTCTCTTGAAGGGTCGTAAACGTTGCCTATAACGCGTGTGCGGCAGCCCATGTAGGCGATCTCTGTGTTGTAATCGCCGGGCTTGTAGTACTGGAGGTTAAAGGGTGCGTCGATAAAGGAGAAGTTGGGGAACAAACGCTTTGCGCTTACTCTGCAAGCCAGCTTGAAGAGGTTGTAGTTAGGTTCGCCCTCGTTGTAGTTGATGCCCTCTTTTACCTTGAAGATGTGAATGGGGAAAATAGGGGTCTCGCCGTTGCCCAAGCCTGCTTCCTCGGCTAACAGTATATTTTTGATGACCATTTGACCCTCTATGCTGGTATCGGTGCCGTAGTTAATGGAGCTGAAGGGGGTCTGCGCACCTGCGCGGCTGTTCATAGTATTGAGGTTATGAACAAGTGCTTCCATAGCCTGATAGGTGGCTCTGTCGGTCTCTTTGAAGGTCAGCTTTTTGGACAGCTCCTGTACTGCGGAAGCTGTCTTCTCATCGCCTAATATTTCTGTGAGGAATGGCTTTTCTTTTGCGTAAAAGCCGTTCTTATCGGACAGCTCGGGGATAATGCCCTCCTCGGCAAGCTTGTCCGTGTACGCCTTTACGGACTTTTCGATCTCTTCAAGGTCAGTTCTGCCCATTTCAAAGCCAACGCCTCTGATGATGTTCTTTATGTAAAGCTGTCTGTAAGTCTTTTTAACGCCCTCAGCCATAGCGTAGTCAAAGTTGGGGATAGACTGTCCGCCGTGCTGGTCGTTTTGGTTGCTCTGGATAGCGATGCAGGCAAGAGCGGAATAGCTGCCTATGTTATTGGGTTCTCTGAGAATGCCGTGACCTGTGGAAAAGCCGTTCTTAAAGAGCTTTATCAGATCTATCTGGCAGCAGGTGGTGGTGAGGGTGAAGAAGTCCAGATCATGTATATGTATGTCGCCGTCAATGTGTGCCTTGGACTGCTCGGGAGGGAGAACGTACATCTCGTTGAACTGCTTTGCGCCCTCGGAGCCGTATTTCAGCATGGTTCCCATAGCGGTATCGCCGTCGATATTGGCGTTTTCACGCTTCATATCGCTTTCTATTGCAGGCTTGAAGGTCAGATCCTCGTAGATCTTCATAAGACCTGTATTCATTTCGCGGATACGCGTTCTGTCGGCGCGGTAAAGGATATAGGCTTTTGCGGTTCTGGCATGTCCGTTTTCCACAAGGACTTTTTCTACTGTATCCTGGACTTGCTCAACGGTGGGAGGGTTGGAGCTGCTGAAATTTTCTTTTTCAAGAAGCTCACAGACTTTTTCTGCAAGGTTTTCTGCGGATTCATAGTCGTTTCCGCCTACAGCTCTTGCTGCCTTGTATATAGCGTCGGTGATCTTGTCTACGCTGAATGGTACTGTTCTTCCGTCTCTTTTTTGGATCTTTGTGATCATTGAATTGTCCTCCAAACCGTTTTTATCGTATTGTGAGCGTGTTTGCGTTGTTTACGACTGATTTACAATATATAGTGCTTTTTAAAGCAGCTTTATATATTATATTGCGTTTTCTCACTTTTGTCAATATGAACAGTTGATTATTGACTGTCTAATTTAGGTGGGGGATTTTGTAAATATTATACAAAAATAAAGGGATTGTAAAAAAACAGCCCATATTTATATCAAGTTTCTTGGGAGAACCGCAAAAATCAAGCACAACACCTCTAAAAGCGGTGAAAAATTATCACTTGTTTCCTTAAAGGCGGGTTTCTACTCTTACAACTGCCCTGATAGCACAAGTTAAATAATGCGGGTCACCACTCTCACAACTGCCCTGATAGCACAAGTTATAAAATGCGGGCTACCACTCTCACAACTGCTCTGATAGCACGAAT
>JAAVIE010000084.1 GCA_014799325.1 Oscillospiraceae bacterium | reverse complement strand
GTGATACAGATCGGAAAGGATCATAAATATGAAAAAAAGTACAATAACGATCTCAAAAAGATGTTTTGTAAGAATAATCAGCTTTTCCGCCGCTCTGATACTGACTTTGGGCGCATTGGCAGTGCAGAACGGAGCCAGAGCCGGAAACAATCAGCTTATGATGAAAAACAGCTATATGAGAGCAGTTGAGGATCTTTCGCTAAGCCTTGACAACATCAAGACCACTTTAAACAAAGGTATGTACTCCTCCTCACCCACTATGATGACCAAGCTTTCGGGCAAGCTGTGGAGTGAAGCCGCCAATGCCAAGGCTGCTTTGGCGCAGCTTCCTATCGAGGATATACGCCTTGAACAGACCTACAAATTTCTGTCGCAGGTAGGCAACTACAGCCAGAGCCTTTCCAAAAAGGTGGGAGCAGGAGAAGAGCTTACAGACGAGGAAAAAGAGAACATTAGAACACTGTTCAACTACGCAGAGGACCTCAGCGGAAAGATGTGGCAGGTGGAAAAGAAGATAGAAGACGGCGACATAACCCTTTCAGATATGTCGGCAGCCACAGACAGGGAAAAGTCGGTAAACGTAACAGAAGGCTTTACCGATTTTGAAGAGGGCTTCTCAAATTATCCCACCCTGATTTATGACGGACCTTTTTCGGACCATATTCTGGAAAAAGAACCTCTGATGCTTAAAGGACAGCAGGAGGTGGATATTGAAAAAGCTTTGCAGAAAGCCCAAAAAGCAAGTGGCTCCGAAAACCTTACCGACTGCGGCGAAGAGGGCGGAAAAATGCCCTCCTACGTTTTCACAGACAACAACACCACAGTCTCGGTAACAAAGCAAGGCGGTTTTTTGAGCTATATGCTTAAATTCCGTAAGGTGGGGCAGCCCGCTCTTACCGCAGGAGAAGCAAGAGAACTGGCAGAGGAATATCTGGAAAGGCTCGGCATAGACGATATTACAGACACCTACTATGAGATAAACAACGGCGTTTGCACCTGCAACTTTGCGGGAGAGCAGGATAACGACAGTGACGATGATGTGACCCTGTACACCGATCTGATAAAGGTTTCCGTGGCAATGGATAACGGCGAGATAATGGGCTTTGACGCAAGGGGCTATATAACCAACCACACTGAACGTGATCTTGGAACGCCCAAGCTCTCCGAAAAGGAAGCTGGCAAAAAGCTTTCCCAGTCTCTTAAGGTGTTTGAAACGAATCTTTGCGTAATTCCCTCGGACGGTCTTAACGAGCGTTACTGCTATGAGTTCTACTGCGCAGATGATGAGGGCAGACAACTGCTGATCTACCTTAACGCAGACACAGGGGAAGAAGAGCAGATACTTTTACTGCAGATCGGTTCAAACGGCAGACTTACAGTATAGTATCTAAATAATACTTTAATTTAATATATTATAGTGTTCATCAAAGTCTGTTCACGGGAACAGTAAAACAGGAAATTGTTGCTAAATAAATCACAAATGGGACTGTTTTTACAGTCCCAAATTTGTTTAAAACGCATAATCAGACATAATTCACTTGACTTTTTGAATGTTTATAGGTAAAATAGCCCTTAGATAGATAATTATTATTGAAATGTGCGGACAGTATTTTAAGGAGAAAACCATGAAAAAAATAATCGGCGCAGTCATTAGTATAATGCTATTCCTTGCTCTTGCGACTGGCTGTCAGGAAAAAGAGGGAACAGTCACCGATACAAAGACTCCCGCAGCTTCAGAAGATAATTCGAGCGATGAGCAAACAGAAATGATAGATACCTCTGCTCCCACAGATACCGACAAAACGGATCAGACAGGCGCGGCTGTTGTGACTACCGCAGAGCCGGAAGATATTTCCGATACGGTCAATCAGATAGTACAGACTGCGGAATCTCTTTTGGGAATACCCTTTGCCACCAACGGAGCGTCTCCTGACACGGGCTTTGACAATTCGGGCTTTATCTACTATGTACTTAGGGAAAACGGTTTTATAAACTGCCCCCGCGGCGCATCGGAACAGGCTTCCATGGGTACACATACCGATTATGACAGCCTTAGAAAGGGCGATCTTGTGTACTTCAGCACCGATGACAGCGGACAAGCTGATTTTGGCGGGATTTACTTAGGCAGCGGACAGATGATCTACTGCCCCTATCCCGAGGAGGACGTTCAGGTTGTGAGCATAACCTCGGATTATTGGGTCAATGCTTTTTATATCGGTGTCAGATTATCATAAAATATAACCGCATGATTTTTGGTCGTGCGGTTTTTGTTATTATATACGAAAAATAAGGCTTGCTTTTGTGCAATTACCCCGTGCATTATAACAAGGGCTTATACATAAATTATATATGTTAATAATGCCGAAAGGGGATAAAAAGCATGAAGAAAAAAGCAATAAAAGCACTGTCTATAATAGTTTCAGCCTTATTTATGTTTAACACAGGTTTTGTTTATGCCGAAACCGATAATGAGGAAGAGAACAAGGAAAGCGCCTACAACGCAAGATCTGTCGTACTTGCCGAAGCAGCCACAGGGCAGATCCTGTTCTCACAAAATCCAGATGAAAAAGTAGCCATTGCCAGCGTTACCAAAATTATGACCTTGTTGCTGGCGGCAGAGGAAATGAAAGCGGGAAAGCTGTCCATGGAGGACACCATAACCGCTTCCTACAACGCATTTATCACCGACGGCTCTGTAATATGGCTCAACGAGGGCGAAAAAATGAGCGTTTACGATATAACACGCTCCATTGTCATAAGCAGCGCAAATGATGCCTGTGTCGCTTTGGCGGAGCATTTGGGCGGCAGTGAGGAAAATTTTGTAAAGCTCATGAATAAAAAAGCGAAAGATCTTGGCATGAACAACACCCTATTCGCCAACTGCACAGGTCTTGATGCAGAAAACCAGTATTCCACCGCCGCAGATGTGGCGATAATGGCGGCAGAACTGCGGAAACACGATTACTATGACGAATTTCTCCTTACACGGCTAAGTTATGTCAGGGAGGGCACCGACAGAGCCACCCAGCTCCTGAACACCAACCGCCTTCTTGAATATGACGGCATCACAGGTCTGAAAACAGGAACTACCGATAACGCAGGCTACTGCTTCACAGCCACTGCCGAGAGAAACGGCATGGAGCTTGTAGCAGTAGTCTTAGGCGCAAAAACCGACGACGGACGTTTTGAGATCGCCGAGGAGCTTTTGGATTATGGCTTCAACGGATTTGAGCTGTTTTCTCCACAATTTGACAAAGAGCAATTAGCCGATATAAAGGTGAAAAACGGCGTGGCTAAGACCGTATCGGTAGAGCCGGAGCAGGGACTTCAGTGCCTTATACCAAAGGGAAAGAGCAAGGACGTTACCTACCTTTACAACATCAGAAAAGAGGTAAGCGCTCCCATACAAAGTGGAGATCAGGTAGGCAAGATCGTTGTGCTTTTAGGGAATGACACCTTGTTTGTTGTACCTGTAACTTCCGAAAATGATTCCGAGGAGCTTACATTTTGGAGAAGCTTTTGGTATATTTTTAAGGGGCTTGTGAGTTTTTGACCGAAAATGTAGAATTTGTGTGTAAAAATATACTAAACATAATGCTAAAATTTTGTAATCTTTGTCAAAAATGATATAACCCAAAAGAAAAGATTTGAAACATCTTGAAAACTTTCCGAAAAAAAGTTATAATTAAATCGTGATAATATTTCACATAAGTGTAAAAGGAAGGAAGATATTATGGCAGTAAAAGTAAACGATAAATATTTAAAGGCTTTTATTGGCGAAAATGAGTACAAGGGAATTGCTCCTGCCGTTAAGGCTGCTCATGAGGCTTTAACTCAAAAAAACGGTCTCGGCAACGACTTTTTGGGCTGGCTCACACTCCCCACAGACTACGACAAGGCGGAGTTTGAAAGGATCAAAAAGGCTGCCGAAAAGATAAAGGGCGACAGCAAGGTGCTTATCGTAATAGGCATCGGCGGTTCTTATTTGGGCGCAAGAGCCGCTATTGAAGCTCTTAAGTCCACACTTTACAACTCACTTAAAAAGGACACTCCCGAAATTTACTTTATCGGAAATTCTATAAGCCCCACATATCTCAACGAGGTAGTTTCCTTGGTTGAGGGCAGAGATTTTTCCGTAAACGTAATTTCCAAGTCGGGAACAACTACCGAGCCTGCTTTAGCTTTCCGCGTATTCAGAGAGCTTTTGGAGCAGAGATATGGCGTTGAAGGCGCAAAGGGAAGAATTTATGCCACCACCGACAAGGCAAGAGGAACCCTTAAGGAGCTTTCCGACAGAAACGGCTATGAGACCTTTGTTATCCCCGATGACGTAGGCGGAAGATACAGCGTTCTCACTGCAGTTGGCTTGCTGCCTATCGCGTGTGCAGGCTGCGACATTGACGCTCTTATGAAGGGCGCAAAGGCTGCACAGGACTGTCTCAACGATACTGATATTGAAAAGAATGACTGCTACAAGTATGCAGCTATCAGAAATATACTTTACCGCAAGGGCTATAAGGCTGAGATGCTGGTTGCATATGAAAACAGCTTTGCTATGATGAACGAGTGGTTCAAGCAGCTTTACGGCGAAAGCGAGGGCAAGGACGGAAAGGGAATTTATCCCACCTCTGCGACCTTCTCCACCGATCTCCATTCTCTCGGGCAGTTTATTCAGGACGGCTCAAAGATCCTGTTTGAGACAGTGGTACAGTTTGAACAGCCTCAGAAGGACTTCTTTGTAAAGGACGATCCCGAAAACAACGACGGTCTGAACTTCCTTTCAAATCAGAATATGTCCGTTGTCAACAGAAAAGCTTTTGAGGGCACTATCCTGGCTCACACCGAGGGCGGAGTTCCCAACACCGTTCTTGAAGTTCCTCAGCTTAACGAATACGAGTTGGGCTATATGATCTATTTCTTTGAAAAGGCTTGCGCAATTTCAGGCTACATACTTGGAGTAAATCCTTTCGACCAGCCCGGCGTTGAGAGCTACAAGAAGAATATGTTCGCACTTCTGGGCAAGCCCGGATATGAGGACAGAAAGGCTGAATTAGAGGCAAAACTCTCCTAAAGCGGAGAAACAGTAAATCGGGAGCGGCGCTCCTTTTATAAATAACACGGAGGATAACAGTATGATTAAACTTATACCCGGAAAAAAAGGCTCAGGCAAAACCAAGATCCTGATCGATTCGATCCATGAGGCAGAGAAAAACAGCAAGGGCAACGTTGTTGCGATCCAGATCGGTTCTTCTCTCAACATCGACATCTATCACAAGATCCGCCTTGTAAATATTGAAGATTTTAAAATTCACGATTATGACGATCTTTACGGATTTATTGCAGGTATCTTGGCTTCCGACTACGACTGCACCGACATTTTTGTTGACGGCGTTCTCAAGATCGTAGGCAGAGATCTGGATAAGGTTGGAGATATGTTCGACAGAATTGCTGCAATCAGCGAAAACACACACGTTGTATTCACCATTTCCGCTGATACAGACGCTCTCCCCGAGTCTATCAAAAAATATCTGTAAAATTTTTCATTCGGGTATTGACAAATCAAAAATCTTATGGTAAAATATATCTCGTGCCAAAATTCAGATAATTTCTGAATACCATAATATTTTGTATTTTAGAGGGAGGTGCAAATAATGGCAGTTCCAAAGAGAAAAGTTTCTAAGGCAAGAAGAGATAAAAGACGCGGACAAGTATGGAAGTTAGAAGCACCTGCTTTATCCCGCTGCACCAACTGCGGAGAGCTTAAGGCTCCTCACAGAGTTTGCGGCAACTGCGGTTATTACAAGGGCAGGGAAGTTATTTCCCACGCTGAATGATCGTGTTATCACTATTGTAATTAAAGGACAGCTTTCGGGCTGTTCTTTTTTTATCTTTTAAAATATTTAAAAAATTTTTTAAATAGATGTTGACAAGGTTTGTTTTCTATGCTATAATCTATTTAAAGAAAATTTTAAATAGTTCAGTAAAATTTAGATCGGCAGGTGATATGTTGGCAATAAATGAAGTTTTATCCGCATTGGCTGATGAAACACGAAGAAAGATACTCACAAAGCTGAAAGAGGGAAAAATAAGCTCGGGAGATCTGGCAATATATCTTGATATGACGCCGCAAGCTCTGTCATATCACCTGGCAAAGCTGAAAAAGGCGGATCTGATCTATGAAACACGCTATAAAAACTTTATTTATTATGAGCTTAATTTAACCATTCTTGACGAGGCGATCATGTGGATCGACAGTTTGAGAGGAGGAAAAAATGAAGATCAATAAGGCTATATTTTATATTCTGATGTTTCTGCCTTTGTTGGCGGTGATAGTTGCGTTACAGTTTTTGCCCGAGCAGATCCCCGCACATTATAATATTGAGAATCAGGTGGATCGGTGGGGCAGCAAATATGAATCCCTTATATTTCCGGGATTTATAATACTGTTTGGACTGTTTATGTTGGGAATGTCAAAGCTTGCGGCAAAACGCGAAAAGGACGGAAGCAACAACGAGAAAGTTTGCATTATAATCGGCACCGTTACCCTGATTATGTTTGATGCCATGACAGGATTCTTTTTATATACCGCATTTAATCAGATCGAAAATCTTTCTTCGGCAGCATTTGACCTATATCAGCTGACCGCGGGTATTCTCGGCATCTCAATGATAATTATGGGAAACATAATGCCAAAGCTGCGAATGAACGCCTTTATCGGCATCAGAACAAGCAGAAGCATGAAAAACGAGGCTTTGTGGAAAAAGAGCCAAAGATTTGGCGGAATATGTTTTATTGTCGGCGGCGCAATAATCGTTATTGTGAGCTTATGTACAAAGGAAGTAATATGCGGAATAATTTCTTTGGCAGATATTATAATTGTTGCAATAGTCAGCGCGGTGTATACTTATAAAGTGGAAGAATAGAAAAAAGGGGTTGTCAATTACAGCCCCTTTTAAAATATTATTGCTTTTTATCAGTTGTCATTGTCATTATCGTCGTCATGATCATGTATATCGGAAGCAGCCCCCACCATATCTCTGCCCCTGATCAGATACTTATCACGCTGAACCTTAACAGCCTCGTCCAGCACCCTCTTGACCTCACGGGGTTTCTTTATAGCTTTAAGCAGCTTTTGAGGAGTATCGCTGTCCTTGGAAGTAAGATTTATAGTGCCGCAGCCCACGATCCTCTGACCCAAAGGAAACTCCATTACCTTATCCACGATCTTGTACAGCTCGATCTCGTCCTCTTTTACACTGAGAAATCCCACTCTTGTATAAAGAACGGTGCTTGTGAGGATATAGCGGGTGAAAGAGATAGGAAGTCCGCAGATACATTTCTTGCCTGACCAGAGCAGGTCATCTCCATAGATTTTTTTGAGCTTTTTAAGATTAGCCATTATTTCACCCTCCTGAATTACTTTAATCTTATTTTAACTTATTTGTACATTTTTGTCAATAGGCATATAATATAATGTGGTGGAAATGTTGACTTTTACAACAATAGATAGTATAATAGTATTAAAGTATGTCATAAAGGAGGTTTCAATATGGAATGGGTAATAAGTGAATTTGCAGCAGTGTTAATGGTAATATTTTGCGGTTCATTTTCATTATGGGGATTTCTCTCCAAATCTCCTGTGAACTTCTGGGGAGGAGATGATGTTAAAGCTTCGGAAATTTCCGACATAAAAGCATTCAACCGCAGCAACGGTTTTATATGGGCTTTTTTCACTCTCCCTCAGTTGATTGCTGCCATATTGTTCCCCATAAATACCGTTAACACAAATTTTGCCGCAAATATTTTTCAGGTCGGAGGAGTGTTGGTCGGAATACCTGCGGCAATTATAGCATACAGACAAATCGAGAAAAAGTACAGAAATAAAGGAAAATTGGAACAAAAATGAAACTTATAGCTATTGTGGGCCGCCCCAACGTAGGAAAGTCCACTCTTTTCAATAAGCTTATCGGACAGAGAATGAGCATTGTGGACGATACCCCCGGTGTTACCAGAGATAGGATCTATGCAAAGGGCGAATGGCTGGATCATGAATTTATGCTGGTTGACACAGGAGGAATCGAGCCCGACAGCAAGGACGTCATTCTCTCTCAGATGAGGGAACAGGCGCAGCTTGCCATAGACAGTGCAGATGCCATAATCCTTGTGGTGGACATCAAAACAGGCGTTACCGCCTCCGATGAAAGCGTTGCTCAAATGCTTCAGAAAAGCGGAAAGCCCATTGTCCTTTGCGTCAACAAGTGCGACCGCTTAGGCGACGATCCTCCCGAAATATATGAGTTCTATAACTTAGGATTAGGCGACCCTATCGCCGTTTCTTCGGTACACGGTCACGGCACGGGAGATCTGCTGGACGCGGTATTTGAAAAGATGCCTGATGAAAAAGCGGAGGAATCCGACAGCGACCTTCTAAAAGTGGCTATCATAGGTAAGCCCAACGCAGGCAAATCCTCTCTCATAAACAAGATCTTAGGGGAAAAGCGTATGATAGTTTCCGATATTGCGGGAACGACCCGTGACGCGGTAGACTCTATGGTAACAAGAGGGGAAAAACAGTATCTCTTTATAGACACAGCGGGAATACGCAGAAAATCCAAGGTTAACGACAATTTGGAGAGATACAGCGTTCTGCGCGCATATATGGCGGTAGACAGAGCCGACGTCTGCGTTATTATGATAGACGCAGAGGAGGGCTATACCGAACAGGACAGCAAGATCGCGGGCTATGCACACGAACAGGGCAAGGCTTGTGTTATTGCGGTAAACAAATGGGATCTTATCGACAAGGACGGAAAAACCATGCAGGAGTTCACCAAAAAGTTGGAGGTGGATTTCAGCTTTATGTCTTACGCTCCCTTTGTTTTCATATCCGCCAAAACGGGGCAGAGAATAGACAAGCTGTTTCAGCTTATTGACTACACTTCGGAGCAGAACGCAAGAAGAATTTCCACAGGCAAGCTCAACGAGCTTTTAAGCTACGCCACGGCGAGAGTACAGCCACCTTCGGACAAGGGCAAGCGGCTTAAGATATACTATCTTACACAGCCCTCTGTAAAGCCCCCTACCTTTGTTTGCTTCTGCAACAACAAGGAGCTGTTCCATTTCTCATATCAGCGTTATATTGAAAATCAAATCCGTGACGCTTTTGGGCTTGACGGCACTCCCATAAGGTTTTTGGTAAGAGAGCGGGGAGAAAATACTTAAAAAGGACATAAAAGGACATTAAACTAATGTTAGTTATTTGTTTTCTGATTACAGCGATAGTACCCTATCTGCTATGCGGAGTCAACACCGCGATAATCGTTACAAAAATCAAGACAGGTAAGGACATACGCACCATGGGCAGCGGAAACGCAGGTCTTACCAACACCCTGAGAACGCAGGGCAAGCTTGCGGCGCTTTTCGTGCTGCTTGGTGATGTGGCAAAGGGTGTGCTTTCCGTCATTCTTGTGGGACTTGCTTTTAAATACTTAGGAGGAGTTGATCCCAGAGCGGCAGGCAGTGCTTATGAATGGGTATTGTATGCGGCGGGAACTTCTGCCATTTTAGGACATGTTTTCCCCATATACTACGGTTTTAAAGGCGGCAAGGGCGTTTTGGTGACCTGTTCTGTGCTTTTTGCCATAGATTGGCTTCCTGCGCTTATTCTCCTTGCCGTTTTCGCAATTATAGTGGCAATTTCCAAGTATGTTTCCCTGGGCTCTATTATAGCAGGCTCTCTGTACCCCTTTACGGTTCTTCTGTTCAGCATAATGGAGAAAAGTCCTTGCTTTTGGGGGAATTTCCTGTTCAGCGGACTTATGGGACTTACCATTGTCTTTATGCACAGACAGAATATAAAGAGACTTAAAAATCACACAGAAAAGAAATTCGGACAGAAAAGCAAATAAAAAAATAAAAGGAAAATAAAATGGCAAAAATAACAATTTTGGGCTGCGGCTTCGGAACTGCTTTAGCGGTAATGCTGGACGCAAACGGACATGATGTGACCGCCTGGTCAAAATATCAGGAAGAGATCGACACTATTTTAAGGGACAGGGAGCAGAAAAAGCTGCTGCCGGGCGTGAAGATCCCCGAAACGGTCAATTTCTCCTCCGATCCCTCTTGCGTAAAGGACTCGGATATAATGATCGTTGCTATCCCCTCAAAATTCGTCCGTGACGGTGTTTCAAGGGTTGCGCCTTACGTTTCACCCAAAACCGTAATACTTAACGTAGGTAAGGGCTTGGAGGAAAACACCTACAAGCGCCTTTCACAGGTCATTTCCGAGGAGCTGCCAAACAATCCTATTACCGTTATGGCAGGACCCTGCCACGCCGAGGAGGTAGGCAGAGGTGTTCCCACCAATGTAGTGGTGGCAAGCGATCATGCCGATAAGGCGGGCTATGTTCAGGAGACCCTGATGAACTCCAATTTCAGGATATATGTAAATGATGATGTGATAGGCTGTGAGATCGCCCCTGCGCTGAAAAATCCTATCGCCCTTTCCTGCGGTATTGTGGAGGGAATGGGTCTTGGCGACAACACCCTTGCAGCTCTTATGACAAGGGGCTTGACGGAGATAACACGTCTTGGCGTTGCCATGGGCGCAAAATGGGAGACCTTCACAGGACTTGCAGGTGTTGGCGATCTGATCGTTACCTGCACCTCCATGCACTCTCGAAATCACAGAGCGGGGCTTATGATAGGGCAGGGAACAGATGTCAAGACCGCCATTGAAACAGTGGGAACGGTCGAGGGCTACGGCTGCTGTAAGATCGCTCACTCCCTTGCTTTGGAAAGAAAGGTACAGGTTCCTATCATTGATCAGCTTTATGAGGTTTGTTACGAGGGCTTAAAGCCCAAGGAAAGCGTTCTTAATCTTATGAACCGACCCAAAAAGAACGAAAAAGAGCCTTTCTGGAATTAAAATACGAAAAATATTGAAAAATTTATAAAAAACACTTGATTTTTTTGGAAAGACCTGTTATAATAGTATGGTATTTGAAATATAAGTATTGAAAGGGAGGTGTTCACCAATGGCAAAATGTGAAATCTGCGGAAAAGGTGTCACTTTCGGTGTTAAGGTTTCTCACTCGCACAGATGCTCCAACAGAACCTTTAAGCCCAATGTACAGAAAGTAAAGGCTATCGTAAACGGTACTCCTTGCAGAGTAAATGTTTGCACAAGATGCCTGCGTTCAGGCAAGGTTCAGAGAGCTAACTAAGCTTTACTGTCCGATTTTGCAATTATTTGAGCATAACGACACTTTCACTTATTGTGGAAATGTCGTTTTTGTTTTTGCAAATAAACGGGTATCGGGAAGTTTATCTCCCGATACCCTAAAATTTATCCATATATTGAAATGATCACTTCATTATCTTTGGGAACGACCTCGGCTTTAAGCTCAGCCCCCTCATAATCCGAAAGCACAGGGTTGTCAGTTATGATTTTTGGGAAAAAGCCTTTTTCAAAGCTGCCGTTGTTTTCTATAAAGCAGCGGCACTCGTTTCCGTCAATATCTGTTCCTGTAAGCATATATCTTGCGGAGAGGAGAGCGGGAGCGTTCTTGGGTATAAATTGTGTATCAACGCCGGAACCCATAACTTCTCCGTTAAAATATTTCCCTTTGACCTTGCCTGTAAATGAGATCATATTTACATCATTCAGCTTTCCTTTTACGAAGACGGAATCAATTATTTCAACATATACATCAAAAAGCTTTTCCATTATTTTCAAACCTACTATATATCATTTCTGATCTTTATTAAAGGTAACAGCCCTCACCGCCAGCGCACCAAGGGAATTTCCCACAGTTACTTCAACAAGAAACAGCAGATATTTCAGCCCCGAACCAAAGCTGTCCACCGCCAAAGCCGCATAGCACATATCCGCTATACTATGTTCAAATCCGCACAGAATGAACACCGAAACGCAAAGGAATAATCCGATGACCTTACCGATGCCGTGAGGGTTTGAGCGGTAATTCTCCACAGCTATGTACATCAGAACGCCGCAGAAAAAAGCTAAAATAATTGCGGAAAAGACACCAAGCCCAATTTTTGCGTTCATAAGCTCCAAGGCTTTTTCATGAAGCGTAGGCTTTGCAATACGGATAAGCGCCATACTCACGCTTGCTCCCACAAGGTTTCCCAGCCAGATCATCAGGCAGTTGGGATTGTTTTTGTTGGAGATAACATAACCGATCTTGCCCGTAAAAAGATTCATACCAAAGGCGCAGATCGAGAAAAGACCTATCGTAAACAGCATAGCTCCAACTATCTTATTCTCGCACTGTAAATAAATAACAGCGCCTATGCCTATCATAAACCCCGCCGCAACAGCTTTTTTAAAAGTTTCCATTTTGCTCCCCCGTTTGGAATATATGTATTTTCTTTGCATAAAGCTTGTATATGGTATTACAACCTCAGACTGCGAAAAGAGGAAAAATTTATTTTAATGTCTGAGAACGTTTTGCCTTTCAAAATTCTCTCTTTATGGTATGATATACTTTTTTTGAAGCTTTGTCAACACAGTTTAAGGATCGTTTAAGAATTTTGAATAAAATGCTATTTTTGCTTGCATTTGAAATGAAAAAATGGTATACTTTATATATATTGTTATCGTCAAAGCAAGATCATTTTTTGGAATGAGTTTACGGCATGAGATCCGAAAAAACTGTGGATCCGCCATAAACTGCATTGCGAGGGAAAACGTATGAAAGCAGATTTGCATTGTCACACTACGCTGTCCGACGGTTCTTTGGGAATCGAAGAGGTGATAGCCCAGGCAAAAAGAAACGGGATAGACTATCTCGCCATAACCGACCACGACTGCCTTTCCTCTATGTCGAGGGCGGCGGTGCTGGGTCAGCGCTACGGGATCGAGATAGTTCCTGCGGTGGAATTTTCCGCATTTGACGGTAAAAGGGAAAGCAAAGCGCATATTCTTTGCTATGTTCCCAAAAAGCCCGACCGCCTTGAAGGTTTGTGCGTCCGTAACAGTGAAATGCGCCGCCAAAGAGGAAAGAAAATGGCTATGAAGGTTCTTGACCGCTATCCCATAACCCTGGAAAACATCGTAAAATATTCCTCCGGAAGCAAGGCTATATACAAGTGCCATATAATGCACGCTCTTATGGACTACGGCTATACCACCGAGCTGTACGGCGAGATATATGACGAGCTTTTTGATTCAAAAACAGGTCTTTGCGCCGCTGAAGTCAGCAACGAGACCATGTCAAGCCCCGAAGTTCACTTTGTGGTGGATCTTATCCACTCTGCAGGCGGCTTGGCAGTAATGGCACACCCAAGAGTATTTGACAATTTCGAGCTTATAGAGGAGCTGGCAAAGGATAAGAAGCTGGACGGCGTGGAGGTATGGCACCAGAGTCTAAAGCCCGGAGATGAAAAAGCCTTGCTTGATCTTTGCGAAAAGTATGGACTTATTGCCACAGGGGGAAGCGATTTTCACGGATTCTACAACCACTACCCCATAAGCCTGGGATATAACCTAACACCGCAGGAATCCTTAGACAAAATTTTAGCTCATAAAAATACATAAATATAAAAAATAAAGGAAATCTTTAAAGGGGATCGTATAATGGATACAAAATCAAAAGCGCTGAAAAAACACTATGAATGGCAGG
>JAAVIE010000083.1 GCA_014799325.1 Oscillospiraceae bacterium | reverse complement strand
TCCTATTAAAAATAATCCTAAATTTGGAGGTGAGTATATGTCATTTTTAGAGTATATAGATGAAAGCAACAGGGCGCATGATGAAAAAGGCTTACAAAGGGGTATAGAAATAGGTGAGAAAAAAGGTATAGAAATAGGTGAGAAAAAAGCAACAAACAAAATAATAGAGCAAATGCGTAAATCGGGCATGCCTGAAGAGCAGATAAGAAGTATTCTTCAAATATAAAACTTATAAAAAATAAAATCTAAGAACCCGCCCTATGGTGGGTTCTTTCATATCCCACAACGCCCTTCAAAAACCAAAATAAAAACCGCCCCCAAAGGAGCGGTTTAAATTTTTGATAATCGAGAAAATCAGTAAATCAAATTACTTTCTCTTCTTAGCGATTACGATAGCGCCTGTAGCGAGAACTGCAAGACCTGCTACAACTGCAACGCCTTCGATACCTGTGTTAGCAGGATCCTTGCCGTCGCCGGCAGCGTCGGGAGCGGTAGTAGTGTCAGGAGCTTCTGTTTCATCGCCGGAAGTGGTTTCGTCGCCTGCGGGCTCAGCGGTAGTGGGGTTGCCCTTGTTTACATCGTCAACATCAATAGCAAAACCACCGGTAAGAGTAGTATCCCAAGCATTGTAGAATACTGCCTTTAAGTTGCCGCTTGCAGAATCATTATCACTGTGATTCTTGTGGAAAGCATCGTTATCAACAGCGATTTCTCTGCCGTCAACCTTGAAAGAGATAATATCCATTGTAGGATTCTCGGCGCCTTCATCATTGCTCCAAGCTACACCAACAGTCTTAAAGCCAAAGTAGTTTTTTGCGAGCTTAACGTCATCGTCAAATTCCCAAACTGCTGTAACTTCGGTGTTGGACTTAGCTGTACCCTTAACACCATCAGGCCATTCTGCAGCATCATTGAAGTCTGCGTCAAACTGACCAGCGAGTTCCCATTCGAATTCAACTTCTTCAGGTGTGTTTACCTTGAAAACAACTTCCAACTTGCTGAAACCACCCTCATCTGCTGCAGCTGCAAAAGAACCAACAGCCAGAGAAGAAACTGCCATTACAGAAGCAACTGCTCCTGCTAAAATTTTCTTCAAATTCATTTTAGTATTCCTCCATATAGAATAAAATTTTGTGTAGCTTTATTATATAATGAATTGACCCAAATTACAATTAACTTTTTGCACAAAGTTAAACGTTTTCATTTGGTGAAACACGATACTTTTCATAAAATTCCTGGCTTTTTGAGGAAAAATGCCTGTATCGCCATATAAAAAAGGACTGCGTTAAAACAGCCCTTTTTTAAAATATTCAGATAAATTACTTTTTCTTCTTCATAATAACAACAGCTGCAACAACTGCGATCACTACTACAACGCCAACGATGATCCAAACAACTGCGCCGCTGCCGCCGTTGGAAGAGGAAGCGGGAGCCGCTGTGGTCTGTGCGGCGTCGGAAGCGCTTGTGTTATTGTTAGCTGCCTCTGTAGCTGCTTCGGTGGCTGCTTCTGTAGCCGCTTCGGTAGCTGCTTCTGTATCAGCTTCGGTTTCTTCGGGAGCTTCGGGAGCTGCAGGGGGATTCAGCAGTTCGTCTGCAACGGTAGCTTCAACATCGCTGCCGCCTGCAAAGCCGCTTACTGTGAAGATAGCTTCAACCTTCTGTCCGTATACGTCGCTCTTGATAGCCATGGGGTGATCCTTGTCATAGGTATGGCAGATGTTGAGGAAGTAATAGTTAGCGGTCTTAAAGATCTCTTTCTTATCCTCGTCGGTGTAGTCATCAGCATAAGCTCCGTCCTCTGCAAGGAAGGTCTCGTCTGTAAGCTCAACGTCTTTTCCGTCAATTCTCAGCTTGTCGAGAGTTACCTGAAAATCGGGCTGATCTTCTGCCGTGAATGCGAAGAAGATTCTAAGGCTGTTCCAGGACTGAGCCTTGTCTGCGTCGTCCTTTTCAAAGGAAACATAATACTGACCGTTGCCTGTGATCTCTGCGTCGGTGTATTCCCATGTGTCGTAGTCAGTCTGTTCGTCGTTCAGCCAGTAGTAAGCCTGTGTCTGGTAAATGTTGTTGCGGAAGCCGTAGGAAGCGGTCTGGAAAGAGAGACACGCGTTATTGTCGGCACTTGCGCCCACTGCCAGGGAAGCTGCTGCAGCGCCTGCCGCAGCAAGAGATAAAATTTTTCTAAGTTTCATAATATGATCCTCCATTTTGTCTTGCATAAAAGCATGAATGTAATGAACAAACGATTACATTTGTTCTCAATGTACATTATAAGATATTTACTTTAAGATGTCAAGTTTATTTCGGGAATTTATTATTTTTTGGGTATATATGCCAAAAGCCTTTTTGAAAACAGCAAACAAAAAAGGACTGCATGCACAGCCCTTTTTTATTATTGAAAGCTTAAATTACTTTCTCTTCTTAGCAACTACGATAGCGCCTGTTGCGAGAACTGCAAGACCTGCAACTACTGCAACGCCTTCGATACCTGTGTTAGCAGGATCCTTGCCGTCGCCGCCGCTGGGGTTGGAGCCTTCAGCGGAAGTGTCTGCGGGAGCTTCTGTTTCGTCAGCGGAAGTTTCTGGAGCGGGATCAGCTGCGCCGCCTGCTACAACTTCGTTGCCGCTTGCGTCAAGAAGTCTTACTGCTTCCAATGTAGCAACGCCGGAATCGCCTTCCTTACCATCTTCATCGTAATGAGGATTTACCCACCAGAACTGAACTTCAGCATAAGGAGAAACACTTCCGTCTTCACCGATTGCAGCAAGATCTCCTGCTGCAATTTCAAGAGTCCATGTGCCGCTTACGGGACCTTCGTCATCTGATGTTTCCATATTTTCAAATGTCCAGCCTGCCTCTAGTTTGTTATAACCGATACAGCCACTTACAGAGTTTGTATCTACAGATACATCTGCTTCGATCTTAACAATAGACTTAATCTGATCATCAGTCAAGCCACTAAAGTCAATCTCATACTTAACAGCTGACTCTTCATTTCCTTCTTTTGTCATGAGAGCTTCAGCACTTGCAGCGATAGCCATAGAGCTTACTGCCATAACAGAAGCAACAGCAGCTGCAACAATTTTCTTCATGTTCATTGTTAATTCCTCCATAAACATAAATTTCGTTTTTTACTTATTAGGATTATATTATCCTTCTTTAAATTATACTTGTATCTTCCAAATTTTTCAAGATATATTTTCTACAATCTTCAGTAGTATTTTTAGTTGAAACTGCTATAAAATTCACAGTAATTTATGTAATTTTTACAAAATTTTAGTTTTTAGCTTTATTTAAGTAAATTTTGGGAGCTTTGCGTAATGTGATTGGTTGTATTTTTTAAATATTTACTTGACAAAATTACAGGAAAGTAATATAATATAAAAAAGAGAGCGAGACGTGTCGCTCCTGTTTTGTGTAATTAAAAAATAACTACCTGCAGGTTTGCCGACATGAGGTAGTTATTTTTTATTGTTTTTGAATAAATTCAAAACAAGAATAAATACAGTCAACACTTCACAGAGTAAGGATAAAAGTTGCAAAGTATCCGCAAAGCTCATGTACATACTCTCACCCCCTTTATATAACAGCAGCGAACTGCTGCCGGGAGCTTTATTTAACAACGCCTCGACATCTCTGACTCTCTTAAAAAGGTCTCCCCTTTTAAGGGAAATATTTTTATTATACATAAATTTGTTAAAATTTGTCAAGCTGTGGGAAACTTATTTTTTCTCTTGCATTCCGCCAAAAAATCCTGTATAATATTAACAAACACACCCAATAATTTCAGGAGGCTTTTATGGAACATTACAACCCACTGCTCCCACAGGACGAAAACGCAAAGAAATTTATCACTATCGGCGAAATAATGCTGAGACTTACTCCCCCCAACTATGAAAAGATCCGCATGACCTCAACCTTTGAAGCAAGCTACGGCGGCAGTGAAGCCAACATTGCTCTGGCTCTTGCCAACCTTGGGATAGACAGCACCTTCTTCAGCGTTGTCCCCAACAACAGCCTTGGCAAAAGCGCGGTGCGCTGGCTCCGTTCCAATGATGTACACTGCACACCTATGATCCTTGCCACCCCCGAAGAAACGCCCACCTGCCGTCTTGGCACCTACTACCTTGAAACAGGCTACGGGATCCGTCCCAGCAAGGTCACCTACGACAGAAAGCACAGCTGTATCACCGAATACGACTTCTCTCATGTAGATGTAGACGCTTTGCTTGACGGCTACAGCTGGCTCCATTTGAGCGGCATAACCCCCGCTTTGGGCAAAAACTGCCGTTCCCTCATTATGGATTGCCTTAAGACCGCAAAAGAGAAAAATCTCATAGTAAGCTTTGACGGCAACTTCCGTTCACAGCTCTGGAGCTGGGAGGAAGCGCGGGATTTCTGCACAGAGTGTCTGCCTTATGTTGACGTTCTCCTTGGTATAGAACCCTATCATCTGTGGAAGGACGAAAACGACCACAGCAAGGGCGATGTAAAGGACGGGATCCCCTTACAGCCAAGCTACGAGCAGCAGGACGAGATATTCCGCGCCTTTATCGAGAGATACCCCAACCTCAAGTGCATAGCGCGCCATGTCCGCTACGCCCACAGCGGCAGCGAAAACAGTCTCAAAGCCTTTATGTGGTACGAGGGTCACACCTTTGAGAGCAGGCTTTTCACCTTTAACATACTTGACCGTGTAGGCGGTGGCGACGCATTCGCAAGCGGCTTGATCTACGCCATGATGAAGGGCTTCAGGTCTATGGATATGGTGAATTTCGCAGTGGCTTCCAGCGTTATCAAGCACACCATTCACGGCGACGGCAATATTACAGATGATGTTCAGAGCATTCGCAATTTGATGAATATGAATTATGATATTAAGAGGTAAGGCTGTAATTTTGGCTGTATTGTGGTACAATAAGACATAGTAAAAGGAGGTCAAAGTATGGATGCTGTAAAAAAAGATGATTCTTACACCATTGACGACATCTACGCCTTGCCCGACGGCGAAAGGGCGGAGCTGATAGACGGAAAGATATATTATATGTCTCCCCCAAGCAGAGACCACCAGCAGCTTGTGCTTTCTCTGGCAAGAAAAATAGCAGACTATATTGATTCCAAAGGCGAAAACTGCGAGGTCAATGTTGCCCCCCTTTGCCGTATTTCTGAACAAGGACGAAGAGAATTATGTGGAGCCCGATATTTCGGTTGTGTGCGATTCGTCCAAATTGGATAAAAAAGGCTGCCACGGCGCTCCCGATTGGGTCATAGAGATAGTTTCTCCCTCCAGCAAAACTGGACTATCTTATTAAAGCCACCAAATACATGAACGCAGGCGTAAGGGAATATTGGATAGTCGATCCCGAAGAAAAGTCTGTTGCAGTATATGGCTTTGGCAGTGAGTTTTCAGCCAAGTTCTACACCTTTGGAGAAGATGTTCCTGTTGGCATTTACCCCGGCTTTTCAATAAAGCTCCCTCTGTAATTTATACAAAATAAAATAAAAAGAAAAACTCCGATTTGCGTGAACGCAGGTCGGAGTTTTTTCTAAAGGAAGTAATACTATTGTCCCATAATCAGCTCATCAAGCACAGCTTGAAAAAAGCGCCCCGATCTTTGGCTGATGCTAAGATCGGGGCAAATTTAAAGAGGATGTAGAATATTAAAAGCAACGGTTTCAAAATGTGCGGATACTTCACTAAAAGCAATCCCGTTGTTTAATACAGGCTTATTATAACACAGCCTATGTCCCGAAATCGGCACACGGATTTTCCCCCCAAAAAAATTCCCCCGACCCGCACAGAATGCAGATCGGGGGATAGCAAGAAAGAAGTGATCTGCCGCATAAAAGCGGCAAAAATGGATGTACTGTACCAAACAGCGGCTGAGGTCAAATGAGAGTTATAGGAGGGTTCTCAATGAAAAACAAAGCGCCGCTGTTCGGTACAAGTATATTATAGCACAGGCGATGTCCCAAAATCGGCACAATAATACAAAAAATGAAAGAACCCGACCTGTGTCGACACAAGCCGGGATCTATATGGGGGCTGACAGGGTTCAGCAAAGCAAACCGCTGAGCTGTCGGCGGTAAGGGCAGCTGCGTGGATATTTTTCAATATCCGCCCTTGCCGGTTTGTATTTTTTATTATATCGCGGGTGATGTCCCGAAATCAGCACATAGAAAACCGCCCCGAATTTCAGTTTATTCGGAGCAATGATTTTTATGTTTATTTTTTTGAGATTGACTTTTGCTTGCGAAATTGATATAATTAGCTTAGACCCTTTGACTTTTGGATATACTATATTTAATATAGGGAAAGGATAGGCTTATGAGTACAAGAGAAATTGCTTACAGTATAATTGACCGTTTGAGCGAAAAGCAGCTCAGGGGTTTTATTGCGATGTTTGGTGAGAGTGATCACGACGACGAAGATAATGACAGCTTTGAGGCAGAAAGAAGAAAGAGCATGGCTGCTTTTGAAAAATTGAACGAAATGATCAAGGAAGTTCCCGATCTGGATTATGAAAAAGAGTTGGCTGAATACAGAGATGAAAGATATGGTCAGGGTTTATGAAAGTTTTGATCGATACAAATATTATTCTCGACTACTTGTCAAAACGTGAACCGTTTTTTCAGAACGCATATCAAATCTTTTTAATGTGTTCAACCAAAGGGATTAAGGGATATATTGCTGCACATTCTGTAATGAATGCTTTTTATATTTTGAGAAAGGCTTTTTCTTCTGACGAACGTAGAGAAATGTTGCTTCAGTTGTATGATGTAGCATCTATTGTCAGCATTGACGGACACAAAATAAAAGATTCCTTAGAAAACCTTGATTTTAAAGATGTGGAAGATTGCCTCCAAACCGAATGCGCCATTGAATGCAATGCAGAATACATTATCACCCGAAATGTAAAGGATTTTGAGCAAAGCGAGATCCCACCCATTACTCCCGAAGATTTTCTGCAAGTATATAATGCCGCTAAACAATAAACCAAGATCATAAAAACACACCGCCCCGAATTCTGTCGGAGCGGTGATTTTTATGTTTGTTTTTAAACTTACTTCTTGCTAAGATATTTATAAAGGGTCTCAACCAACACACCGATCTGCGGCTTGGAGAACTGCTCGTTTGCACCTATGCTTTCGCCCTTTATCCTCATCTGCTCATTGATAAGTGAGCTGAACAGGAACACGGGGATCTGCTTCAGCACAGGATCGTCCTTTATTCTCTTGGTGAGGTGGTGTCCGTCCATCTGGGGCATTTCGATATCGGAGATAAGCAGGGCTACCTCCTGGCGGATATCGTCGCCCAGCTCCTTAAAGCTGTTGATGTATTCAAAGGCGTCCTTACCGTTGGTAAAGGATATAACATTTCTGAAGCCTGCGGTGTGGAGAGTGTCCATTATCATCTTATTGAGCAGCGAGCTGTCCTCGGCAATAACAATGTGGCTGGTGAAATCCACCGCTTCAAGCCTTGCCAGCTTGTCAACGCCTGTGGTGTCAAGACCTGCGGATTTGTTGATGTCGGCAACGATCCTCTCAAAGTCGAGAATAAGGATCATTCCGTCGTCAAGCTTTGCCACACCTGTGATAAGTCCGCCGTTTTCGTTCTGCGCTACTGAGGGGGGCTTCTCGATGCTTGACCAGCTCAATTTAACGATACCGTTTACGGAGGTTACATGGAATGCAACGTGAATGCCGTTAAATTCACAGATTATCATCATACCCTCTGTCTTTTCGTCGGCAGGGGATTTCAATACCTTATGCAAGTCAACAACGGTGATAAGAATATCTCTGGGCATAAAAATTCCCTCAACGGAATCGGGAGCGTCGGGCATGGGGGTGACGGTGGAATACCGCATCATCTCGCTGACCTTGGCTATATTTATTCCGAAGCATTTTTTGCCCACATGAAATTTCAGCAGCTCTAATTCGTTTGTGCCGCTTTCAAGCAGAATACCTGTATCCATAGTGATCCTCCAGTGTAAAGTAGTCTTGTTCTTATTATACAACATTTTATTACAGATTTCAAGTGGTTTTTTAAATAGTTTTAAGATTTTGAAAAGTTCTGTTATTTCATAACCAACAATAGGCGGACGCCTTAACGTCCGCCTATATAACTGTTAAACAATATCACAAGAATATTACTTTCTCTTTCTTGCAATCACAACCGCAGCAGCGGCAGCGGCAGCAGGAACAAAAGCAATAACTAAGCCGGTTGATGGGTTTTCGCTCTTGTCTGTATTGTTATTGCCGTCTTCACCCTTAGAGTCAGAGGATTGTGTGTCTTCTGTTTCTGTGAGATCTGTTTGTGTAGGATCTGTTTCTTCTGCGTCAGAGCCGTCCGTTGAAGTTTCGGGTTCCCCGATATCATCTGTGGAAGTGCTTTCCTCTGCTTTGGGAGTATATACGAGTGTGAAGTTAGCAGATGTTCCGTTGCCGAAATCATAAGCATATATGATTTGGTTTTCATCGGCAATATCCTTAAAGTTGATAAGCTTTCCGTCTTTAAGCTCAGCGCCTGTGAAATTACCGTCTACTACCCTGGTAAGATCAAATCCATACTGCTCCAGTTCCTTAAGGTCAAATTCATTGCATTCGCCCAAATCATATTCATTTCCGGTTGAAGGATACGGAGAGGTTATCGAGGGATTATTGGACAGATCAAGAGAAGTGAGATGATTGTAACCGCAGTCCAAGCTTGTAAGCTTTGTATTCTTGGAAACATCAATGGTTTTAAGCTCATTAAAAGCACAGGAAAGATCTGTCAGATTGACATTTTTACTTACATCAAGCTGAGTGATCGAATTGTGGGTGCAGAGAAGAGTCTCCAAATTAACATTATCGCTTACATCCAAAGCAGTAAGCTTGTTAAAGCCGCAGTTGAGAAATGTTAATTTAACATTCTTGCTTATATCAAGCCCGGTAATGTCATTGTTCGTACAATTAAGAAGAGTAAGCTCCGTGAAATACTCAACGCCTTCAAGGCTTGTAATTCCGCTTTCCTTTACGTCCATTGTAACGACCTTTGCAATTTCGTCACCGTCCAGGGAGCCGTTTTTGTCTGTATCCAACGTTTCAGCATAAGCTCTGAAAGCGGCATCGGGGAAATTTGTCTCGTTGATTTCTACCGCATCATCAACGGCAAAGGATGAGCCTGTCAAAGCCGAGACTCCCACTGCAAGCCCGGCTATATATGAAAATACAGTGTTTTTCTTCATAAAAACTCCTTTAATGTTAAAAGTATTTTAACAAGCTTACCGTATTAAACGGAGGAATGCTTTTTAACATAGTCAACAACATCGTCAACAGTAGTAAACGCCAGTGAAACAACAGTATCAGCGCAGCCGTAGTAAATAGCGATCCTGCCTGTATCCTGATCGCAGAGAGCAGCGCAGGGGAAGGTAACGTTGGGAACGTCGCCCACCATTTCGTACATCTCGCGGGGATTGATAAGGTATTCCTTGCATCTTGCAAGAACCTTCCAGGGCTTGTCTATATCGAGGAGGCATGCGCCGAAGCTGTAAACAAAGCCGTTGCAGCTTTCAAGAACGCCGTGATAGAATACCAGCCAGCCCTCGCTTGTCTCAATAGGAATAGGGCCTGCGCCGATCTTCTTAGCTTCCCAGCCGCTGCCGGGAGCCATAACGTGTCTGTGTTCGCCCCAGTATTTCATATCGGGAGACTGTGACAGGTACATATCGCCGAAAGGTGTGTGACCGCTGTCGGAAGGACGGCTGAACATTACATACTTGCCGTTGATCTTGCGGGGGAACATTACGCCGTTTCTGTTGAAGGGCAGGAACGCGTTCTCGCACTGGTGGAATTCCTTGAAGTCCTTTGTCCAGCCCACGCCGATAGTAGGCTTCCAACCGTAAGCGTTGCACCAAGTGATCCAGTATCTGTCCTCGATCCATATGCAGCGGGGGTCGTAGCCGTACTGCCAAGGGTTAGCTTCTGCTGTTTCGGGATCGTCGTTTATCCATTCAACCTTTTCGGGGTTGATGTTCCAGTGGATTCCGTCGTCGGAGAAGCCTGCATGGATAGCCATGTTTCTCTGCTTGTCGTCGCAGCGGAAAACGCCTGCGAACTTGCCGTTGAAGGGAACAACAGCGCTGTTGAAAATGGAGTTGCTGGTGGGGAGAAGGTCGCGGGGGATAATAGGGTTCCGGTCATAGCGCCAGATAACTTCGTTGCAGTTAGCGGGCTTATCCTGCCAAGGCATGTTGGGGATAGACTGTCCGTTGATGATTTTTACGCTCATATCGGGGTTTCCTTTCGTGCTTTTTGATTTTTTGTTTTAACTTTTATATCCGCCTTAAACGGATTTTTTTACTTTAGTAATAATGTTATTATATCAACGTAAAATTATGTTGTCAATAGGGTAATTCACACAAAAAAATATTAAGCCGTTAGTTAGTTTTTACTTAACGAGTGAGTGAATTTAAGTAAAAAGCGATCCCTAATTTTATGCTCCCAATAAAGGGGTGCTGATTTATGGTTCTTTCAGAAAAGGTGTGCCGATTTGGGTTTTCTCGGGAAAGTTGTGCTGATTTGGGTTCTCTCAGGAAAGCTGTGCTGATTTGTGTTCTCTCAGGGAAAGCTGTGCTGATTTTTGGTTCTCTCAAGAAACTTGGTGGTAATTAACTGATTTAAAAAGAATTTCAAAATTCCGAAAATGAATGCTCAAACTGTCTGCTTTGGGCGTTGACGTCCTGTCAACGCTTTGGGCAGACAATGCCTCATCCCTGAGGCATGGCGCAAGCGCCAAGAGCTTCATTTTCGGAACCAGACAAAATTTTCGTCGAAAATTTTGTCTTTTTTGAAATTCGTGCTATCAGGAAAGTGGTGAGAGTGGTGACCCGCATTTTATAACTTGTGCTATCAGGGCAGTTGTGAGAGTG
>JAAVIE010000082.1 GCA_014799325.1 Oscillospiraceae bacterium | reverse complement strand
CTTTGATGAGGTAAGGGAATTTGATTCCAAGGTCAGAAAGGCGCTGAAAGGTTCACCTACCTATATTGTGGAGCCGAAAATAGACGGTCTTTCCGTTTCCTTGGAATACCGTGACGGTGTTCTGGTAAGAGGTTCCACACGAGGCGACGGTTTTGTGGGCGAGGATATTACTGCCAATCTGAAAACCATAAAAAGCATTCCTCTTAAGCTGAAAAAAACGCTGCCCTTTATTGAGGTAAGGGGCGAGGTCTATATGCCAAAAAAGAGCTTTGAAAAACTGATAAAACAGCAGGAGCTTGACGGAGAACAGCCTGCAAAAAATCCCCGAAATGCCGCCGCCGGTTCTTTAAGACAAAAGGACAGTAAGGTAACAGCGAAAAGAGAGCTTGATATTTTTATCTTCAACATTCAGCAGATCGAGGGAGCGGAGCTGACAGGTCACAAGGAATCCCTTGATTTTATGAAAGAGCTGGGCTTTAAGGTAATTGACGGATATCAGGCATATACCGATATAGAACAGGCTATAGAGCGGATAAACGCAATAGGGGAGGGAAGGGGAACATACTCCTATGACATTGACGGCGCTGTTATAAAGGTTGACGACTTCAACGACAGAAATGTGCTTGGCGCCACCGCTAAAGTGCCGAAGTGGGCAGTAGCTTTTAAATATCCTCCCGAAGAAAAGGAAACTGTGCTGAATGAGATAGAGATCAATGTAGGAAGAACAGGCGCGCTTACCCCCGTGGCGATCTTTGACCCTATTTCCTTGGCAGGAACCACCGTTTCAAGAGCAACTCTTCACAATCAGGATATAATTTCCGAATTAGATGTGAGATTGGGTGATACCATAATTGTGAGAAAGGCGGGAGAAATCATCCCTGAGGTAGTTAGGGTAAAATCTCATGCCGAAAACTCTCAGCCCTATCATATACCCGACCATTGTCCAGCTTGCGGAGCAAAAGCGGTAAAGGACGAGGACGAAGCAGTTATCCGCTGTCCTAACATCGACTGTCCTGCGCAGCTTTTGAGAAACATTATTCACTTCGCATCAAGAAATGCCATGAATATTGAGGGACTTGGCGATGCTATTGTTGAGCTTCTCGTAGAAAAGGGCTATGTAAAAACTGTGGCTGATCTGTACACTCTTACAACGGCGGACGCAATGATGCTGCCGGGCTTTAAGGACAAGTCTGCAAACAATCTTATCAACGCAATAGAAAATTCTAAGAAAAACGAGCTTGACAGACTTATTTACGCTCTCGGAATAAAGGGCATAGGACAGCGTTCCGCGGCGCTGCTTTGCCAAAAATTCCCCTCTATGGAAAAGATAATGAGTGCGGAGAGGGAAGAGATATTGGAGATCGAAAACTTCGGCGAAGTGCTGGCAGACAGCGTTTATAATGCTATGAGAGAACCTCATAGAATTGAAGTAATCAAGCGCTTGCAGGAATATGGGCTCAATATGAGTTTTACTGTCAAGGAAACAGGAAAGAAGCTTGAAGGTCTGAAATTCGTTCTCACAGGCACACTGCCCACCATGAAAAGAGATGAAGCAAAGGCGCTTATAGAAAGCAACGGTGGAAAATGCAGTGGTTCCGTTTCCTCCAAGACCGACTATGTGCTGGCCGGCGAGGACGCAGGAAGCAAGCTCACCAAGGCGCAGCAGCTGGGAATTACGATCATAAGCGAAGAAGAACTGAAGAAAATGCTGGAAGACTGAAAAACCTACAGATTTAGGAGATCAATATGCACGAAAAAGTATTGGCAGATAAAACTCTGTTTTTTGACCGACCTTTTACACAAAAAATAAATTATGGCTGGTACAGCTTTTCACATGGTGAAAAAAAGCTCCGTGAGATGATAAGCAGTAAAGCGGCTTCGGACGATATAACCGAGTACTGCTGTGAGCTGCTTAGCCCCGCATTTTCCGAGGTGTGCTTTGAAGTAGGCTTTAACGGCGAAAAATACGATTTGATACTTACTCCCGAAAAAAATAAGCTTATGCTTTTCTTTCTTGACGCTTTTAAAAAGCAGGCGCCCGAAAAAGTTCTGAAAAACTGGAATATTATTTTGGGACGTCCTGCCTGCGGAAATCAGATCTTGGGTTTTCACGGAGAAAAAATTTCTCCCGCTGACGTATTGGTAAAGCTTGAAAAAGACGAAAAATCGGGACAATGCCGCGCGGTAGGTTACAGCAAAAAGCTGCTCCATGTGCTGAAAAGAGACAAAAACGAGGCTTTGTGGTTTTTTGACCTGCTCCTTGATATGGCTTTGGGCGAGATCGTCAATATGCGGTATATAGATGTTATTGATATGACGGACAAGCCCTTTGGCAAAAAGGACAACGCTGTCCCGCTTATGGATCTGTTTTTGGAGTTTAAGAAAAGCCACGGCGACAAAGAGGGCTGGGACACTGCGGAAGGCTATCTTGAATCCTGTGTGGGTTATCAGATGAAGCCCGATGAGGATTCGGAAAACTTTATCCCAAGACATGATATTTATGTTGGCTTTTCGTCCTTTTCTCCCATTATAGACTGTTATTACAACAAGGACAAGCGCTTTACCGATCCGGTGCGAAATAATGGTGCTGTGGCAGGATTTATCTTCTATCCATTATGGGATTTTGAAGAGGACGGTGAAAGCAAGAAAAGCGACAAGGTGCTTGATTTTCGTGATGAACTGGAAGCGTATATAAACCAAAAGACCGATAACAGCGCGTTCTGCTTTTTGGGCGGAGCAACGGGTGTATTTTTCGGTTATCTGGATTTTATCGCGTGGGATCTTAAAGCGGTTTTAACTGCGGCGGAGGAATTTTTTGCGGATAAAGATTTTATTCCTTACGCTTGTTTTCAGATGTTCGATGAGGACGCAGACAGCATTTCACTTAAACTTCAAAGCTAAGTTTACAAATTTTTGAGGGAATATATCAGTTATGAAAAAGATAATTGTACTTATTACGGTTTTGGCAATCGGCATTGCGGCGGCATTGTGCCTTGTATTTTTGCCACAGCTTCAGAAAGAACAGCCCTCTGTTTTGCCCGATGCGGAAGATCCTGTTAAAACAGAAGAGGAAAACACCGACCCGCTTTACATGACCTTTTCTCATCAGGAAACATTTTACAATGAGCAAATACAAGTGGAGATCACCTGCAAAGACGAAAATGCGGTGATATATTACACCTTAGACGGCTCTACACCCGACAACACCGATACAAGGTATAACAACGCTATCACTGTAAAAGCAGGCTCGGAGGTAAAGGCAACTACCATAAAAGCCATAGCAATAAGCGGTGAGGAAAAGTCCGCAGTTCAGACCAAAAGCTATGTTACATGCAGGGAAGTCTTTGACAGATTTGACGACTCCACTTACGTTTTTGTGCTGTCCTCCGATCCTTATAATCTGTATGATTACTATTACGGCGTATGTGTTGAGGGCTATATCCGCGACGAATGGCTGAAAAATGAGTACAAGGGCGGGGAAATACCATATAACGCTCCCGCCAACTGGTATATGAGCGGTCGTGAAAGCGAAAGGGACATGTATGTTGAGGTATACGACAGCAAGGGGAATCAGCTTATTGATCAGGCTGCAGGCGGCAGAGTTGTAGGCGGATATTCCAGAGCCAACGAGCAAAAGTCGTGGCGGCTTATTGCCAGAAACGAATACAGCGAGGGAAACGGAAAGTTCAAGTACCCATTCTTTGAGGGCGCCGTTGACGCTTACGGTCAGCTGATGACGAGATATGACAGGATAACTCTAAGAAATAATGCCAACGACAGGGAATTCGCCAGCGTTCGTGACGAGATAGCCATGGAGCTTGCAAAACAGGCCGGACTGCCTGACACACAGGAGACAATTCCTGCCGCGGTATTCCTCAACGGCGAGTATTACGGCTTTGCATGGCTTCATGAAGCGTACTGCAACGACTATTTAGAAGCGACCTACGGCGGCATCAAGGAGAATTTCAAGATCGTAGGCGGCAAGGAATCCGATATTGACAGCTATGACGACGAGCAAAGTCTTAATGACTATAACTATATGCTGGATCTTGCGAAAAACGGACTTACCGATGATGCGAAGTTTGAAGAATTTTGCAGCCTGGTGGATATAGAGAATTTTATGCTCTATTATGCAATCCAAGTTTATATCAACAACGAGGACTGGCCGGGAAACAATTTCAAAGCTTGGCGTTATTATCCCTCGGAAAATGAGGAAACGGACAGCCCTTATTTAGACGGCAAATGGAGATTTCTGATCTTTGATGCAGAGTACGGTATGGGATTGTACGGAAACGGTTACAAGGAACCCACAATATCCTATCTTCTCAACGGACGTCACATGCAGGGTAAATCCACGCTTTTGGGCGCTATACTTGAACGTGACGATATGAAAGCCAAATTTGCCAACACTATATGTGATCTGATGTACGGAAAATTCAGCTATGAAAACGCCAGCAAGGTTATTGACGAAAAGATACAGCAGTGCGACAAAGAGTGCATGTACGCCCTGAACCACGGTATCACATCAAGCTGGGCAAACGAGCATACCTTTAACGACAGCCGAAACCAGATCAGAGAATTTTTCAAAAACCGTGAGAGCGTAATGATAAAGGATATGAAAAAAGTTTTCGGTTACGGCGATGATATGTATACGATCACGGTCAATACAGGCAAAGGCGGAGAGGTTTATCTGAATTCTGTAAAGGTCAGCTCGGAATCATCAGAAACACGAAATTACTTTGAAGAATGTTCTGTGACCTTGTCTGCAAAAGCCTACGCGGGATATAAATTCCTATATTGGGATTTAAACGGCGAACGCTTTGAAACCGACCAAATTACCGTTGACAACAAAAAGGCAGTTGACGGAAAGCTTGTGATAAAGGCTGTTTATGAAAAAACTGATGTTACAGGAGCAGATATATATATCAGCAGGCTTGACACTGCTGGAAAAGGCGACAGCATAGTTTTGTACAACCCCAATTCCGAAGCTGTAACACTCAGCGGTTATTGTCTTTCCGATAAATCAAGCCAGCTTGACCGTTGGACGATCCCCACAGTTACCATAAATGCGGAAAGCGAACTTGTGATAGTCTGCAAGAACAATAAAGAGGAATCGGCGCTGCAGAAGCTGGTGACGAATTTCAGCCTGAAAACGGGAGAAACAGTTTATTTGTCAGATCCCGACGGAAATGTTATTTCCAAGGTAGATGTCGTGGAAATGAAGGAAGGCGAGGTGCTGGTTCGGAGAGATGACGGAGGATATGAGATCAGGAGCTTGGAGTAAATAACAAAAGGCATAATTATAAAATGTACCGTGTATGTGTATGCGGTACATTTTTTAATTTCGTGTTTTTATTTGCAATTTCAAAATATAATTTTTATTTTTTGACGTTTTGTGATAAACAGCTTTGACAAACTTCAAATATAGTGGTATTATAATAAATATACTTACGAAAGGAAAAAATCTGTTATAATAAGCCGGAGGTAAGCCCATTATATATTAGTTTGGTTTTTTCTGTTTTTTCGCTTCCCTCAATTGCGTAAAATTTTCATTTTACGCAATTATATATAATTCTTTTCAGTTCTCTTCTGCTTATATTTATAAGATTTTTAATAAAATACTATGGCTGCAAACTTCACTTATAAAAACGACGCTCCCGATTACCTTATAGACTTTTTGGACTATATGTCGGTAATCAAATCCCGCTCCGTACTTACAATAAAAAATTATTACTGCGACTTGCGTTTGTTTTTACGCTATCTTAAAATCCAGAAAAACCCCGAATTATCCAAAGCGGATTTTTCTGAAATAAAAATTGCAGATACTCCCGCCGATTATGTAAAAAAAGTTCAGATAAACGATCTGATCGGTTTTCTCAACTTTACTCTGGATCAGCGTGAAAATCACCAGAAAGCCCGCGCCAGAAAAGCTGTTGCCTTGAGACAGTTCTTTAAGTATCTCACCGATAATAAAGAATGGTTTGAGGTAAGCCCTGCGGCGAAACTGCAGTTGCCGTCGCCCAAAAACGCCTTGCCCAAGCACCTTACTATTGAACAGGCTAATCAGCTTTTAGAGGCTTGCTCCGATATAAAAACCTGGGAGGATTCCCGTAATTACTGCATGATAACCTTTCTATTAAACTGCGGTATGCGTCTTTCCGAATTGGTGGGTATATCTGTAAACGATTATATGAAAACGGTCGATCCCAGAACAAATAAATCCTATTACTATTTAAAGGTTTTGGGAAAAGGCAATAAAGAGCGTATAATTTACCTAAACAGCGCCTGCGTTTCCGCCTACGAAGCCTATATAAAGGTTCGCCCCAATGATCATAAGGAAAAAGCTCTGTTTCTGAGCAAGCAGTATAAGCGTATATCCAACCGCCGTGTTGAGCAGATAGTTGAAGAAAAGCTTGCTGTATCAGGACTTGCAGGGCTTGGCTTCTCAGTACATAAGCTAAGGCATACAGCGGCTACCTTAATGTATCAGAATGGCGTGGACGTCCGCATTCTTAAAGAGAT
>JAAVIE010000081.1 GCA_014799325.1 Oscillospiraceae bacterium | reverse complement strand
TTTTCGTAACTTCTACTCACTCTCGGAGAAAATATTATATCGGCAATTATATCGCGGTGGGAATTTCCTCTGCATATAACATCTTTATATCAGTCTGGGGCATTTATCATGTTATGTTCTTCAAGGCAAGATATCTGCAAATTGACTTTGCTGCGTTGAAGGAATTCTGGGAAAATAGAAACCAGCCTCAGGTCTATACTGATTCAACCTTTTGGTTTGACATATGCTTCCTTGTATTCGGCTTACTGATAGTTGCTACAATTTTGCTTATTGTCAATACAATTTTGAAAGTGAATCTGATGAAAGAAGAAAAGCGCCTTATCGGCAGCAGAAAGGACGTGAAGGCATGACAACAGTAACAGACAATGTTGAACTCATCAAAAAGGATCGCCTTCGTTTTTCCAAGAACAAGCTTTCCTCCAACCTGACTCTGCTTGCTATCGTTTTTAACGCTATTTATTTCGTCAGTATCTATAAATCTGATGTAGGTTCTTATTACTACACATTTCTTATCGGTATCTCCATTATTTATAATCTGCTTTTTATGCTTACCGCTTTTTTGTCCTCAGAGGGAGTAAAAAGCTATAAGCTCAATTACAGCTTTGTATTATTGGGCTTGGGCGTTGGGCAGATCATAAGAATATTTATTTTGCCCATGAGCGCTCACAATGTCTCTATAACCCTGGGTCAGGAAACCCAGCGGGTTATGAGCGACGGACAGTTTATGAGAATATGCGTTTATCTTATTGCATCTGCCGCTTTGTGCATTATAGCAGGGATCGTCGCATATATTAAGACCCGCACACTGACAAGCTACGAGGCAGAGCTTGAACAAAAAGCAAAGGGAGCCGGCCATGAGTAATCTTAAATTAGAGCATCTTGACAAAATATACGACAATAATGTTCAGGCGGTTTACGACTTTAACCTTGACATCAATGACGGCGAATTTATCGTGCTTGTAGGCCCTTCGGGCTGCGGAAAGTCCACTACTCTCCGTATGGTTGCCGGACTTGAGGATATTTCTGCGGGCAAGCTGATAATCGACGGCAAGGACGTCACCAAAATGCCGCCTAAAGACCGTGATATAGCAATGGTATTCCAGAACTATGCGCTCTACGGTCACATGACTATTTATGAAAATATGGCGTTTTCTCTCAATCTCCGTAAGGAGAACAAGAACGTCATTCACCAAAAGGTTTTGGCTGCTGCTGAGATATTGGATCTTACAAGCCAGCTCAACAAAAAGCCCAGCCAGCTTTCAGGCGGTCAGCGTCAGAGAGTTGCAATGGGACGTGCTATTGTGCGTACCCCCAAGGTATTCCTTTTTGACGAGCCTTTGTCCAACCTTGACGCAAAGCTGAGAGGCGCAACACGCCGTGAGATCCTGCTCCTCCACAAGAGGCTCAACGCTACCATGATCTATGTAACACACGACCAGACCGAGGCTCTTACCCTCGCCGACAGGATCGTATGTATGTCTATGGGTTACGTTCAGCAGATCGGTACTCCTCTGGAACTGTATGATACACCCGCAAATACCTTTGTAGCAGGCTTTATCGGACTTCCTCCTATGAATTTCTTCGATGTACAGATCAAGAACGGACAGGCGGTTTGCGAGAGCTTTGCCGTTGACCTCACAAGTGAGGAAAAGAACGCGCTTAAGTCCTACGAAAACAAGACAGTTATCCTTGGCGTAAGACCCGAGAACATTGCCGAGGGCGGAAATGTTTCCGTTGAGGTATTCTCCAACGAAAACTTGGGTATGAATACCCTTGTAAACGGCTCGGTAAAGAATCATAAAATTACCTGCAAATTCCGTGATTGGTGCAATTACAAGGCAGGCGACATTATCAAGGTTTCCTTCACACGCAAGCACTTCTTTGACAAGGAAACCACCAATGCCATCAGATAAGGAGAACTTAGCTTATGAGTAAGAAACAAACTTCTGCTGCACCAAAAAAGGGCTTTGGTGAATTTATCCGCAAGGCTCTTGTTTCGCTGAAACGCACCCCGCAGGTATTTTCCATGCTTGCATTGCTGGCAGCATTCCTTATTTATTCTCTCAATCTTTCATCTGTATCGCTTACAACAGCAAAGATCAACTCTGCCAATATGGGTCAATGCGAATTTGCGGCAATGCTTTTTTCCATTCTCGCTTTCGTATGCTTCCTGAGATCTTTCCCCAAAAGGCAAAAGGTCAATAAGCCTATGATAACCTTGCTTTTCATAATGCTGGTTGGTCTTGTATTTGTAGATATAGTTTATCTTTCGAGAATAACACAGGCTATCACAGGTGAAAACGCTTTGGTAATAAATACGGATACAGCTTACATAGCTATTGCCAATAACGCTATTGTCGGTCATATCGTATGTATCGGTATCTGCGCAGTTCTGCTTGTAACACTGCCTTTTTATGGAAAGCTCATCAAGAAGATCAATACCTCTATCGACGTTGAAGGCAACGGCGAAATGGAAGTTATTGATATTTCCGGCGAGGACTGATAAATAAACTAATGAAAGCAGCATCAGTCTTAAATGACTTGTGTTGCTTTTATTTTGAAAAAGGAAAATATGTCGAAAAAGAAAACTAAACCGCAGAATCAAGCTGCCAAAACTATTCAATCTATCAAGGATAATAAGGAAAAGCAAATCACACAAAAAAAACAGGAGCCGCTGTCCGCCGAGCATGGCTATTACAGGCTGAAAACCGACGCGGTGGACAGATTGGTGAATGCGGAAAACGCCCCCGAGGTTCCCGATGAGGAGATCGAAAAGTACATCAGAAAGCACAAAATAAAAATTCCCTCATGGGTAAAGGTTATCTTTATCAAGTTCTGGTTTGCGGGTGCGGTGTGCTACTTTGTTATGTGGGGCTTGGGTCTGATGATCTCGGGGCTTGATCTTATGGCGGCCCTTGCTATTGTTTTAGGATTGACCAACGATCTTCTGATAAATCACGCCCTGCGCCATTTCGAGCCTTTTTCGGGAGCTTATGACAAATGGATAATGTTCCCCATGAAAAAATTCTGGACGATATTTTTGAACATTCTTTACGCCATTGTGCTGCTGTTCTTTATCGTTCAGACCTATACCGTGGTAAATACTCTTATTGCGGGAAGTCCTGATACTGCGGAATCGGTGCCTATCGGCGTTGAGCCTATTCTTTTCGGATTGCTGTTTATGGGCTATGATATGCTGTTTTTGGCTATCAGGAATACTGTCAAAAAGGCTATTGGTGAAGCGCAGAAAAAGGGTTAGAGCAGCGCGGATCCTATCTGTGAGACAAAATGATTTTATAATTTCTTAGGAGAATAAGATGATAAACACACTTTACGCCGGTCCTGTTTCCGCTTGCTTTGAGCTTGAAAACAACAGCCCCTACTATGCCGAAAAAGGGGAATATACCGTTTCGCTGAACGGAAAAGAGGTTCTTAAAACCAACACCAACGTTTTTTCCCTCTTTTCGCTCAAACCTGATACCGAGTATAAGCTTACTGTCAGCGGAGAATCCGAAATAACCTTCACCACAGCCAAGGAGACCTGCGCGGTCAATGTCAGGGATTTCGGCGCAGTGGGGGACGGAGAGCATGACGACACCGTGAATATACAGACGGCTATAAACTGTCTGCCAATGGGCGGAAGGCTTCATTTCCCCAAAGGCACATACAGCACAGCCCCTCTTAACCTCAAAAGCCATATTGTGATCGAGCTTTCGGAAGGTGCGGTATTGCTGGGAAATACCGATCCCGACCGCTATCCCGTTATTCCCGGCGCACTGAACGATCTGGAAACAGGTGAGCTGGTTCAGCTGGGTACTTGGGAGGGAAACTCCATTCCCATGCACCAGGCTTTGCTCTTTGCGGAGTATGCGGAGGACATTCGCATTGTGGGACAGGGAACTATTGACGGAAACGCACAGAACAGCGTTTGGTGGATCAATGTCAAGGAACGTGTTATCGGCAGACCGAGAATTTTGTTTACAAACCGCTGCAAGAATATCACCCTGCACGGTGTTACAGTACAGAATGCGGCTTCTTGGCAGCTGCACCCTTATTTCTCCCAAAATCTTGACTTCCTTGATGTTTCGGTGAATGCACCTAAGGACAGCCCCAATACAGACGCTCTTGACCCCGAAGCATGTGATATGGTGAATATTATCGGCTGTAAGTTCAGCGTTGGCGATGACTGTATTGCCATTAAGTCGGGCAAGATCGAGATAGGAAAGAAATATAAGACCCCTGCAAACCGCCACACTATAAGAAACTGCATTATGCAGTTCGGTCACGGTGCTATCACTTTGGGAAGCGAAATGGCGGGCGGTGTGAAAAATCTTACTGTCAACCGCTGTATCTTCAACCACACCGACAGAGGTCTGCGCATAAAGACACGCCGCGGAAGAGGCAAGGACGCGATCATTGACGGCGTACTCTTTGAGAATATCAAAATGGACGGAGTTCTTACTCCCATAGTTATAAATATGTGGTACAACTGCTGTGATCCCGACCGCTATTCCGAATACAATACCATAAGGGATAAGTTGCCTGTTGACGACAGAACACCTTATTTGGGCAAGTTCACCTTCAAAGATATGGTTTGTGAGAATTGCCAGGTTGCGGCTTGCTACTGCGACGGCTTGCCCGAACAGCCTATCGAGGAGATCACCGTTGAGAACATAAAGTTCACCTACGACGAAAATGCTCAGCCCGGTGTACCTGCTATGAAGAATAATGCGGAAAAGCTGTGCAGGGCGGGAATGTACTTCGACAACGTTAAAAAGCTCACAGTTAAAAATGTTGAGGTGACAGGAAATGACGGCGAGGCACTTATGGCAAACCATGTTGACACTTTGATAAAGGAATAAAAAAATTACCAACAGAAGATACAACCAAGTATACACTAACATACAGAGGACATAATTTATGTACGAAAAAATTGACAGCTATATCGAAAAGCTCCTGAACAACTCCACCCCTGATGCTCCCTTTTGGAACATCGAAAGCATAAGACAGGGCAAAAAGCCTCACTGGAACTACATTGACGGCTGTATGATAACCGCCCTGATCTGCGCCAGCGAGATAACGGGCGAGAAAAGATACTTTGACTTTGCCGAAAAATTCATTGACTATTATGTCAGCGAGGACGGTTCAATTCTTGGCTACTCCATGGATAAGTACAATCTTGACGACGTAAATGAGGGCAGAGTTTTATTTGACCTTTACGAAAAGACGGGCAAAGAAAAGTACAAAAAAGCGATTTTCCTGCTTCGTGAGCAGCTGAAAAATCAGCCCAGGACTAACACCGAAAACTTTTGGCACAAGCAGATATACCCCAATCAGATTTGGCTTGACGGCTTGTATATGGCACAGGTGTTCTATGTGAGATTCCAGAAGGAATTTGGCGGAAAGGACTACACAGACACGGTAAATCAGTTCAAAAATGTGCATAAATATATGCTGAACAAGGAAAAAGGGTTGTTTTATCACGGAATGGACTGCTCAAAAACCGCATTCTGGGCGGATAAGGAAACAGGCTGCTCCAAAAACTTCTGGCTGAGAGCAATGGGCTGGTTCTGTGTGGCTTTGGCTGACATTATCGAGTATATTGATGATGAGAACGCCAAAAAGGAGCTTTGCGGAATTTTCAGCGAGGCTATTGAAGGAATTGCGCAATATGCCGACCCCGAAACAGGAATGTTCTACCAAGTTGTTGACTGCGGCGGCAGAGAAGGGAATTACCTTGAGACCAGCGGCAGCAGCATGATAGCGTATGCAATGCTGAAAGGCGCAAGACTTGGCGTTATTGATAAAAAATATTCCGAAATGGGCAAAAAGACCTTTGACGGAATTTGCAAAAAGTATCTGACGATCAGTGAGGACGGAGATCTGAACCTTGGCGGTATATGTCTTGTGGCGGGCTTAGGTCCTGAGGACAACAGACGCCGTGACGGAAGCTACGAATACTATATTTCCGAGCCTGTTGTGGAAAACGACGCAAAGGGCGTTGCGCCTTTTGTACTGTGCTATACTGAGATAAAAAGGTTATCCTGACATTATGAAAAACATTAAAATTGCCTATATAGGCGGCGGCTCAAAAGCCTGGGCGAGAGTGTTTATGACCGATCTTGCTCTTGCCGAGGGCTTATGCGGTGAGATCGCTTTGTATGATATTGACGTTCCCGCGGCCGAGCTTAACAAAAGAATCGGAGACAGAATAAACGAAAATCCCAACACTATTTCCAAATGGAATTATAAGGTGTATACGGAAATCGGCGAAGCTCTTGACGGGGCGGATTTTGTGGCTTGTTCCATTCTCCCCGGAACTTTTGATGAAATGGAGGGGGATGTACATCTCCCTGAAAAATATGGCGTTTACCAGTCGGTAGGCGACACTGTAGGCCCCGGCGGAGTTCTTAGAGCAATGCGCACCGTGCCTATCTATGAAAGCTTTGCACGGGAGATAAAGGAACACTGCCCCAATGCGTGGGTAATAAATCTCACTAACCCCATGACCGCCTGCACTAAAACCTTGTATGACGTTTTCCCAGAAATAAAAGCCTTTGGCTGCTGCCACGAGGTTTTTCACGCACAAGAGTTTCTGTGCTGCGCTGTAAAGGAAGTTCTCGGAATACCCCGTCCCCCAAGACAGGATATAATCATAGATGCTTGCGGCGTCAACCATTTCACTTGGATAACCGAGGCTAACTACAAGGGACAGGACTTGCTTGCAATTCTTCCCGAATTTATTGATAAATATTATGAAAAGGGCTACTGCGAACGGCTTGATACCGCCCCTGACGATTTTAAAAACGATCCTTTTTTATACGGAAACAAGGTGAAAATGGATCTCTTTAAGCGTTTCGGTGTTTTAGCGGCGGCAGGTGACAGACATCTTGTGGAGTTTATGAACAACCCCTGGTATATCGGCGATAAGGAAGCTGTGGAAAAGTGGCTCTATCACTTGACAACAGTTGCCTACCGCAAGCAGGACAGAATAAACAAGATAAACCAGTCACACCGCATTGCAAACGGTGAGGAAAAAATAGAGGTAAAGAAGAGCGATGAGGAGGTCGTAGAGCTGATGAAAGCGCTCCTCGGGCTTATTCCTCCCAAGGTTTCCAACGCCAACACGGTGAATGTTGGTCAGATGCCCGATCTGCCTTTGGGGTCGGTGGCGGAGACCAACTGTGTATTCTCACAAAACAGCCTTAAGCCTATAACGGCTAAGAGACTTCCTCCTGATGTCAACGCTCTTGTGCTTCGCAATGCGCAGAATATTGAAAACACCTATTACGGCATCAAAAACCGTGATTTTGATCAGATATTTGAAGCTTTTGTAAATCAGCCCTTATGTTCCACGCTGTCGCTTGATGACGCAAGGACACTGTTTAAGGATATGATAGGGGCGACAAAAGGCTATCTCGAACCCTACTATCCCGACCGGTTTTTTAAAGGGGCATAAAAATGGCAGACGCTTTTATATTTGCCGCCAACGCCGTTCTTCCCATAGTGCTGATGATAGCTTTGGGCTATGTGCTGAAAAGGATAGGGCTGTTCAGTCAAGGCTTTTTGGACGTGGGCAACAAGCTGACATTCAGGGTGCTTATACCTGCTCTGCTGTTTTATAACATTTACGGTATAGGCAGTTTGGGTGATATAAATTTCGGCTTTGTATTGTACGGTATCGGTGCGGTTGTGGGAATTTTTCTGATAGCGACTGCCGTTACTTGCATGTTTACCAAGGACAGCGGGAAAAGGGGTTCGCTGATACAAGCCGCATTTCGCTCAAACTACGCCATAATCGGGCTTCCCTTGGCTTCCGCCCTTTTCGGAGATAAGGGAGCGGCAGCGGCGGGCGTTATGTCAGCGTTCTGCGTTCCTACTTTTAACATTCTGGCGGTAATAACCCTTACCATTTTTAATAATGACAGCAAAAAGGGAAAAATTGACATAAAGAAAATTCTTCTCGGCATTGTGAAAAATCCGCTGATAATAGGAACGGTTGCAGGACTCCTTGTGCTGGCGGTTCGTGAGTTGTTTGTACAGTGCGGTATCGGTTTCAGACTTAAAGATATCGAGTTTTTGTATAAGACACTTGAAAATCTTAAATCAATATGCACACCCTTTGCCCTTTTGGTTTTAGGAGGAAAATTTGAGTTTTCCGCCGTCAAAAGGCAGCTCAGATATATCGTTTTCGGCACACTGATACGCACTGTGGCTGTGCCCGTTATAGGCTTGCTGATAGCATACCTGTTTATCCCCAACCTTTCGGGAGAGCATTATGCAACCTATGTTGCGGTTTTTGCAACTCCTGTGGCAGTGGCAAGCGCCATAATGGCAAAGGAAATGAAAGCGGACGACGAATTGGCGGGACAGCTTGTGGTGTGGACCAGTCTTGTAAGCACGGTGACCATTTTCATTTATGTTGTATTTTTCCGAAGTGTGGGAATATTTTAAGATCAGACTTATGGAGATAAGCAAAAATGCGGAAGGTAATAGTTATAGGCTGTCCAGGCAGCGGGAAAAGCACATTTTCAAAAGAATTGCATAAAGCAACGGGACTTCCGCTTTATCATCTGGATATGATGTATTGGGCTTCCGACGGAACAAATGTTCCAAGGGATATATTCAGAGAGCGGCTTCGTGAGACTTTGGATAAGGAAGCGTGGATAATTGACGGAAACTATCGGTCAACTATGGAAATGCGCATACAACTTTGTGATACGGTGTTTTTTCTTGATTATCCCACGGAAATTTGCATTGAGGGCGTAAGATCGAGAAAGGGCAAGGAACGTTCCGATGTACCCTGCAAAATGCCCGAAGATGAGGATGATAAATTTATCGGATTTATAAACAGCTACAATTCGGAAAGCAGACCTGCGGTTTTGGAATTGCTCCGCAAATACTCTCAAAAAAATATTGCGGTTTTTAAAGATAGGGCAGAAGCGGACAGATATCTTTCCCAAATCTCGCAAAAATAAAAGTCATCAACCGCGGAATGCGGCTAATATACACAATATAAAACAATAAAAAATAAATTTTTCGGAGGTAACGATCATGATTCTTGACAAATTCAGCTTGAAAGACAAGGTAGCTATCGTAACAGGAAGCGACACAGGCTTAGGACAGGGCTTCTCAAAGGCTTTTGTGGAAGCAGGCGCAAAGGTGCTTGGCGTTTCCGTAGTTCCCAGCGAGGCTACACAGGAAATGCTCGGAAAGGAAAACTTTGAGTACATCACTGCTGACCTTTCCACCCTTGACCCTATTGAAGGCATTATCAAGAAGGCTTTAGATACCTTCGGACACATTGATATTCTTGTAAACAACGCAGGAATCATCAAGCGCGAGGACACAATCGATTTCAGCGTTGAGAGCTGGGACGCGGTTATCAATGTAAACCTCCGCACACTTTTCTTCCTTTCTCAGGCAGTTGCTAAGCAGTTTATGGCTCAGAAGAGCGGCGGCAAGATCATTTCCGTTGCAAGTATGCTGTCCTATCAGGGCGGTATCAGAGTACCCAGCTACACTGCCAGCAAGTCCGCAGTAAAGGGCATCACAATGACTATGGCTAACGAGTGGGCACAGTACGGCATCAATGTAAACGCCATTGCTCCCGGATATATGGCTACCAACAATACAAAGGCTCTCCGTGCAGACGCAGACAGAAGCGAGGCTATTCTTGATCGTATTCCCGCAGGCCGTTGGGGAACTCCCGATGACATTATGGGCGCGGCTGTGTTCCTTGCATCTTCTGCAAGTGACTATGTAAACGGCTTTACCCTTGCGGTAGACGGCGGCTGGCTTGGCAGATAATTCTGTATATCATTTAATTAAATTTCGGAGGAAATCTATTATGGATATGAAAGCATTTCAGGAACAGCTTGAATGTACAGGTATTATTCCCGTAATCAAGCTTGAGGACACATCAAAGGCAGTTGACCTTGCAAAGGCTCTCCGTGCAGGCGGAATAAATGCGGCCGAGGTAACCTTCCGCGCAGAGGGCGCAGACAAGGTTATTTCCGATATGACAAAGGCATTCCCCGATATGCTGGTTGGCGCAGGTACAGTCCTCACTATTGACCAGTGTGACAGAGCTATTGCGGCAGGCGCAAAATTCTGCGTTGCTCCCGGTCTTAATGCTAAGGTAGTTAAGCATTGCTTGGACAAGGGCGTTCCCTTTGCTCCCGGCGTTGCCAACGGAAGCCAGATCGAGGAGGCTATGGAATTGGGTCTTGATTTCGTTAAGTTTTTCCCTGCGGAACAGGCAGGCGGACTTCCCTATATCAAGGCAGTTTCCGCTCCTTACGCAAACATGAAGTTTATGCCCACAGGCGGCGTTAATGAAAACAACCTGAACACTTATCTGGGCTTTAAGAAAGTCATCTGCTGCGGCGGAAGCTGGATCGTTCCCGACAAGCTTATCAAGGCAGGCGATTGGGAAGGCATAACTGCCCTTTGCCGCACCGCTGTAAACAAGATGCTTGATTTCTCCGTTGCTCACGTTGGCATCAACTGCGAGAACGAGGACGAAGCTAAGGCAACCACCGAAAAGTTTGAAAAAATGTTCGGCTGGGAGCAGAAGGTGGGCAACAGCAGCGTATTTGCAGGCAGCTTTATCGAGTGCATGAAAACTCCTTATAAGGGCGCAAAGGGACACATTGCAGTTGCTACCAACAGCGTACCCAGAGCAGTTTATCAGCTTAAGGCAATGGGTGTTGAGGTTGATATGGACACCGCAAAGTACGACCAGAGCGGCAGAATGACTGTTGTTTATCTTAAGGACGAGTTCAGCGGATTTGCAGTTCACCTTGTAGAAAGAAAGTAAGAACAGGCTTCAATAAACAAATAAGGAGATTTTTATATAATGGCAAAAATTGTTACCATGGGCGAAATTATGCTCAGACTTTCCACTCCCAACAACGAAAAGTTTATCCAGGCAGATGAATTTGACATCAACTATGGCGGCGGCGAAGCCAACGTTGCTGTTTCCCTTGCAAATTACGGTCATAATGCGGAATTTGTTACCGCAGTACCCGACAACCCTATCGGTGCTTGCGCTGTTGCAGCTTTGAGAAAGTACGGCGTTGAGACCAAGCATATCGCTAAGTGCGGCGAAAGACTTGGTATTTACTACCTTGAAACGGGTGCTTCCATGAGAGCTTCCAATGTTGTATATGACAGAGCCCACTCTTCCATTGCTACTGCCGAAGCTTCCAACTTTGATTTTGACGACATTTTCAAGGACGCCGACTGGTTCCATTTTACAGGAATCACTCCCGCAATTTCCGACCTTGCGGCTGAAGTTACCGAGGTCGCTTTAAAGGCAGCTAAGAAGCACGGCGTTACCGTTTCCGTTGACCTTAACTTCCGCAAGAAATTGTGGAGTTCCGAAAAGGCTCAGAAGGTAATGACAAACCTCATGCAGTATGTTGACGTATGTATCGGCAATGAGGAGGACGCAGAAAAAGTTCTCGGCTTCAAGCCCGGAGCAACAGACGTTACCAAGGGCGAGTTGGAGCTTAACGGATATGTTGATATCTTCAATCAGATGGCTGACAAGTTTGGTTTCAAGTACATCATTTCTTCTTTGAGAGAGAGCCATTCCGCTTCCAACAACGATTGGTCCGCATGTATCATGGACGGCAAGACAAGAGAATTTTATCATTCCAGAAAATACAACATCAATCCTATCGTTGACCGTGTAGGCGGCGGCGACTCCTTTGCAGGCGGTCTGATCTGCGGACTTGCAGACGGTAAGGACTTCAAGGCTGCTTTGGAATTTGCAGTCGCAGCTTCTGCGCTTAAGCACACAATTCCCGGCGACTTCAACTTGGTTACCCGTGCAGAGGTTGAAGCTCTTGCAGGCGGTGACGCTTCGGGACGTGTACAGCGGTAACGGCTATGAGTGAAATGAAGCTGTTTATACGCGCTCATGACCTTGGGGTCAAGGGAGAAGATGCCGTTGCAGCAAGGCTTAATGAGCTTGGACTTGACGGAGTTCAGCTTGTGGCGTACAAGGTCCTTGACGATGTGAGCTATTCTCCCGGAGCCATTACCGAGGAAAGGACAAAAGCAGTCAACGAGGCTTTTAAGGCAGCAGGAAAGACCGTTCCTCTTATCGGCGCATATTTCAACCCCGTTCACCCTAACGAGGAAAAGATAAAAAACGGCGTTGCAGTGTTCAAGGATTACCTTAAAATGGCAAAAGCCCTGGGCGGAAACATTGTAGGCTCGGAAACAGGCTCTTACAACGGCGACAAGTGGACATATCACCCACAGAACCGCACTGAGGAAGCCGTGGAGCGAGTTATCCGCACATTCTCCGAATTATGCCAATATGCAGAGGACTGCGGCGTAAATGTAGGAATGGAGGGCGCTTTCGGTCATGTCTGCTACAACGTCAAGACCCTTGAAAGAGCGGTAAAGACTATCGGAGCAAACAACATAAGGATCATCTTCGATCTGTACAACTATCTTGACAAGTCAAATGTTGATCAGATGTACGATATTCTTTCCGAGGGATTACAGACCTTTGGCGACATGATCTGTGTGTTCCACATCAAGGACTGCGTTATCGGGGAGGACGGCTCTTTAAAGCAGTGCGGCGTGGGAAAAGGCATTTTTGATTACCCCCGAATCCTTGGGGAGATCAGAAAGGTATGTCCCAATGCAAACCTTGTTTTTGAGGGAACTACGGGCGACGATATTCCCTATGCAGTCTCATTTATCAAAAATATACTGAAAACACTTTAATTTCTGAAAGGACAATACAAAGCTATGACCTTAGATATCAGATACTCAAATCACCCCGACGATTCAAAGCACTACGATACAGCGGCTTTGAGAAAAAATTACCTTATCGACAAGGTGTTTGTGCAGGACGAAATTTCCCTTACCTACTCACATCAGGACAGAATGATTGCAGGCGGCGCAATGCCCGTGAACAAGGAGCTTACCCTTGGCAGCACCAAGGAGCTTGGAACCGATTTTTTCCTTGAAAGACGTGAAATGGGAATCATCAACGTAGGCGGAAAAGGAACTGTGGTTCTTGACGGCAAGGAATACGAATTGAATTACAAGGACGGTCTTTACATCGGAATGGGCACCAAGGAGATCGTGTTCAAGTCCGAGGACGGCGCAAAGCCCGCAAAATTCTACATCAACTCCTCTCCCGCACATCAGAGCTATCCCACTGTTTACATCACCAAGGAGAAGGCTAACCACAGACCCCTCGGCACTGCGGAGAATATGAACAAGCGTGTTGTAAACCAGTATATCCACCCCGATGTTTGCAAGAGCTGTCAGCTTTCCATGGGTATGACCGAGCTTGCTCCCGGCAGCAGCTGGAACACAATGCCCTCCCACACTCATGAGAGAAGAATGGAAGTATACTTCTACTTCGAGCTGGAGAACGACAACGTTGTATTCCATTTCATGGGTCAGCCTCAGGAAACCCGCCATATCGTTCTTCACAACGAGCAGGCTGTAATTTCCCCCAGCTGGTCTATCCACAGCGGAACAGCTACCAGCAACTATACCTTTATCTGGGGTATGTGCGGAGAGAATCAGACCTACGACGATATGGACAATATCAACAATCTCGATATCAGATAAAAAGCAATGTCAAATTTAGGGAATTTCCCCTTTGAAAAAACCATAGAAAAGTGAGAATACCGTTATGTCATATTTAGTTTTAAAAGGAATCAACAAAATTTACCCCAACGGCTACCATGCCGTTCACGATTTCAATCTGCAGATTGAAAAAGGCGAATTTATTGTATTTGTCGGATCATCGGGCTGCGGTAAATCCACTACGCTCCGTATGATAGCAGGACTTGAAAACATCAGCAAGGGCGAATTCCTTATCGACGGCAAAAGAGCCAACGAAATGGGACCCCGCGAGCGCGGAGTGGCTATGGTATTTCAGAGCTATGCGCTGTACCCTCACATGTCGGTATATGATAACCTTGCTTTCGGTCTTACCTTGCAGGGCGTAGACGATGACGTTATCGAAAAGAAGGTAATGAACACCGCCAAGATCTTGGGACTTACCGATTATCTGGACAGAAAGCCCCGTGCTTTGTCGGGCGGTCAGCGTCAGAGAGTTGCGGTAGGACGTGCCATTATCCGTAAGGTAGATATTTTCCTTATGGACGAACCTCTTTCCAACCTTGACGCTAAGCAGAGAGTTACCATGCGTTCCGAGATCACACAGATCCACCGTGAAACAGGCGCTACAACCATTTACGTTACCCACGACCAGACAGAGGCAATGACCATGGCTGACAGAATAGTTGTTATGAAGGACGGCTATGTTCAGCAGGTGGGAACTCCTCACGCTCTTTACTTCAACCCTGTTAATATGTTCGTTGCGGGCTTCATCGGTGAACCTCCCATGAACTTTATTGACGCCGTTATGAAAAACGGAGTCCTTGATGTAGGCGGAAATACTGTTGATCTTAACAAGCTTGCAGACAAAGATGTTATTAAAAAATACGAGGGCAAGGAAGTTGCGCTGGGCTTCAGACCCGAAGCGATAAAGCTCACATCAAAAGGCGAGGTCAATGACGCATACCGCATTTCCTGCAAGGTGGAGCTTACCGAGCTTTTGGGCGACAACACCAACGTTTATGTTGACATCAACGGTGTAAAATCCATTCTTAAGGTTGATCCCCACGATTCACCCGAGCTGGATACCGACCTTGAATTTGCAATACCCTATAAGAGCGTTTATCTGTTTGACAAGGAAACCGAAAAACGCATCAAGCTGACAAAAGAATAACAGTGTCCGAATCACCAACAACAGCTGCTGTTAGTGAAAAGGACCGCAGACGGAGGGAATTTATCCTTAACGGCAAGCCAATGGCGGTCGTTTTGAGTATTTCCCTTCCGTTGATTTTGTTAGGAGCTTTTTCCTATCTCAGCAGCATTATAGATACGCTTGTTGTGGCGAAAAGCGATAATGACGCTCTGTCCTCGGTGGTAATGATCTCCCAGATAAAGAACCTGTTTACGGCTCTTGGGTCGGGCTTTGCTACGGGAGGTTCAATAATCGTCGCAAGGCTTATCGGGCGCAATGAATATGACACCGCAAAGCAGGCGGCAAATACGCTTATATCTTTGTTTTTTTGCGGAGCAGTCATGATAGTTTCGGCGTTTATGCCCTTTGCGGAACAGATATTGCGGCTTTTGGGGCTTACCGAAACAATGGCTGCAAGCGGAGCGGGGTATTTCCGCATACAGATAGCCTCTATCGGCGTTTCTATGTTCAATACGGTATTTTTGGGCTTGGAAAAGGCGAGAGGGGCAACGGTAAACATTCTTTTTGTGAACATAATGTCTATGTCGCTAAAGCTTGCTTTTACCGTAGTTTTTGTAAGCATACTGCATTTTGGTACGGAAATGGTGGCGGCGTCAACGCTGTTTGCCGATCTATCCGTCACCTGCTACGCTGTTACAATGCTTACACGGAAAAAATATCTTTTTCGCTATTCACTTAAAAACAGCCGATTTAGCAAGGACTATATTTTTCCCCTATGCTCTCTTTCCGTTCCCGTATTTTTGGGGAAATTTGTGTTCTCAATGGGCAAAGTTATTGTCAATTCTCTTGCTATTGGCTACGGAGAGGACGCTCCCGGTGCGCTGGGAGTTTCAAATCAGATAAGCGGCAGTGTTACCAACATAACAAACTGCACCGAGGACTCGGAATCCTCGATACAGAGCTATAATTTAAGCGCAGGGCATTACTCCCGAATGATAAGGATATTTTTCTGCACCCTTGCGGTAAATCTGATAATATCCTCTATCGGTTTTACTATACTTACGGTTTTCCGTCCGCAGATATCAATGTATTTTGCCGATGGAAATCCACAAAAGGCGGAGCTTATCGGAAATATTTTCTTTTACGAGAGAATAGGCATAGTTGCTCTTGCCGTAAATGCCGCAGTAAACGGACTTATATACGGTATAGGCTACACAAAGCTTTCAATGGTGTGCAATTTAGCAAGGCTTTTTGTGTTCCGTATACCCTCCATGCTAATTATGATAAACTGCTTTCCCGAAATGGGAGCGGAAAGCCTTGGAATAGCGATGCTGATTTCCAACGTGGGAATAGGGCTTATGTCCGTTGTTATCGGGATAGTGTGTCTTTTAAAGGTAAAGCACCATACAGCAAAAGACAAAATTACAATAAAAACAGAAAGGGAATGTCTAAGTATGAAAGACTTAAACAGAGCTAATCACCAAACCACCGAAAGACCGGTGAAAATTATGCAGTTCGGCGAAGGAAACTTCCTCCGCGCATTTGTTGACTGGATATTGCAAAGACTTAACAATGACGGCGTTATCAACGCCAATGTTGCGGTCGTTCAACCTATGCCTATGGGCAGAGTTAAGGAGTTAGGCGAACAGGACGGTCTTTATACCCTTTGCTTAGAGGGAATAGACAAGGGCGAAAAGGTACAGAGCCGTGAGATAATCGACGTTATCAGCGACTTTATCAACCCCTTTGAGCAGTATGACAAGTACCTTTCTTACGCAAAAAGCGAGGAGCTGGAAATAATCGTTTCCAACACCACCGAAGCGGGAATCGCCCTGGATACCTCCGACACCGATCTGACTGTTTGCCCCAAGAGCTTCCCCGGAAAGCTGCTGGCTCTCTTAAAAACAAGATACGACCACTTCAAGGGCGATATGGGCAAAGGTCTTGCAATTATCCCCTGTGAGCTTATTGACCACAACGGTGACGAGCTGAAAAGAGTCTTGGTTGAGCTTGCAAAGATCAACAATATGGACGATGCTTTTATAAATTGGCTCACCACTGCCAACCACTTTACAAGCACTCTTGTTGACAGAATCGTTCCCGGATATCCCCGTGATACTGCCAAGGAAATATGTGAGGAAACAGGCTTTAACGACAACAATATAGTTAAGGGCGAAATATTCCACCTTTGGGTACTTCAAAAGGAAGCCTTTGTACAGGAAAAGCTTCCTGCCGACAAGTCGGGTCTTAATGTCATTTTCGCAGACGACATTACCCCATATAAGCAGAGAAAGGTAAAGATACTGAACGGCTCTCACACATCCATGGTGCCTGTGGCTTATCTTTGCGGCATTGACACGGTTCGCGAGGCGGTGACCGATGAGGACGTGGGAAAATTCGTTCAGAGACTTGTAAACGACGAGATAAAGCCCACTATCGACCTGCCCAAGGACGAAATGGACGCTTTTGCTAACAGCGTAATTGAGCGCTTTATGAACCCCTTTATCCGTCATGAGCTTATGTCCATTGCGCTGAACTCCACCACCAAGTTCAAGACACGCCTGCTCCCCACCTACAACGATTACCGCAAGAAATTCGGCAAATCTCCCAAGCATATTTTGTTCTCCCTTGCTTCTCTTACAGTATTTTATAAGGGCAAGCGCGGCGATGAGGATATTGCTCTCAACGATTCTCCCGAATATCTTGATTTCTGGAAAAAGACTTGGGAGCTTTCCGACTATACCGAGATCGCCAAGAAGGTTCTTTCCGCAAAGGATCTGTGGGAGCAGGATCTTTCCGCAGATGAGGGTAATGTGGAAGCAGTGGCAAAGTACATTGAAAATATAGTAAATAACGGTGAGAGAGCGGCTTTAAAGTCCTTCCTCAGCGAATAATATAAACGGTGACTGATATGAAAAAAACTATCGTAATTTCTCCCAACGATTCGGTGGCAGTAGCTTTGGTTTCTCTCTCAAAGGGAGAGGAGGCAGAGGGAGTTGTTCTTGCCGAGGATATTGAAAAAGGACACAAATTTGCTCTTAAGGACATTGAAAAGGGTCAGCAGGTCATCAAGTACGGCGAAGTGATCGGCAGAGCCACCGCTGACATCAAGGCAGGACAGCACATTCACAGCCATAATATGTCAACCAACCTTTCGGGAACTTTGGAATATTCCTACAGCAAAAAGGAGATCCCCGACCTCAGCGGCTTTAAAAACCGCAAGGTCAATGTATATGAGAGAAAGAGCGGGGAAGTGGGTATCCGCAACGAGCTGTGGATAGTTCCCACAGTAGGCTGTGTTAATTCCCAGGCGCGTCTTATCGTGTCGGAATTTCTGAAAAAGCATTCCGACCTTGAGGGCGTGGACGGCGTTTATGCCTATACCCACCCTTACGGCTGTTCACAGATAGGCGAGGATCACAACCGCACAAGAATGCTGCTCCAAAGAATGGTGAAGCACCCCAACTGCGGCGGTGTCTTGGTTCTTGGTCTGGGCTGTGAAAACAACCGCATGGACGTTTTCAAAGAAACTCTCGGCGATTATGATACAGAGCGCACCCAGTTTTTGATAGCACAGGACGTTGAGGACGAAATTTCCGAGGGCGTTAAGCTGTTGGAAAAGCTGTACGAAAAGGCAAAGGGCGACAAGCGCACCGAAAAGGATATTTCCTGCCTTAAGATCGGCTTGAAGTGCGGCGGCTCAGATGGACTGTCGGGCATTACCGCCAATCCCCTTGTAGGCAGACTTTCCGACTATATGGCAGGTATCGGCGGAACTACGGTGCTTACCGAGGTACCCGAAATGTTCGGCGCGGAACAGCTGTTAATGGACAGAGCAAAGGACGAGGAGACCTTTAATAAGATAGTAAAACTGGTAAACGGCTTTAAGGAATACTATCAGAAGCACGACCAGCCTGTATATGAAAATCCCTCACCCGGAAACAAGGCAGGCGGTATCACCACCTTGGAAGACAAATCCCTTGGCTGTACTCAAAAATCGGGTTCGGGCGAGGTGTGCGATGTGCTGTTTGACGGCGACGCTCTTACAGCTCACGGACTTAATCTGCTGAACGGCCCCGGAAACGATATGGTTGCGGTGACAAACCTTGCTTGCGCAGGCTGTCATATGGTTCTGTTCACCACAGGCAGAGGTACTCCTTTCGGCGGATTTGTGCCTACTATAAAGATCTCTACCAACTCCGACCTTGCAAAGAGAAAAACTAACTGGATCGATTTTAACGCAGGAGATATTGCGGCAGGCGAGAGCTTTGAAAGCAAGCTTGAGCAGCTTATTGAGCTTATCGTTGATACTGCAAACGGCAAGCAGACTGTTAATGAGCGATTTAATTCGAGGGATATTGCTATATTTAAGACAGGAGTTACTTTGTAAAAAGGAGGAGACCTTCAATGAGTTCTTTGCTGGAATCCACAAGGAACACAAGAGCTTTGCCAACAGGTACACTGAAGTATATCAGAAGCGATATTCCCGAAAACTTGACGGAACGTGAGATAACATGGCTGATAGAAAATAATATCACCACACTTGTGGATCTGCGTTCCGATGAAGAAGCTGCCAAAAATCCCTGCAGCCTGAAGGACAGGGACGGGTTCAAATATTTTCATTTACCCGTTGCGGGCGGCGGCAATACGCCGAAATCTCTTGAACATCTGCATAGCATATATCAAAATATGTTAGATGAGCAAATGGATAAAATAATAGATACTATCATGAATGCAGAATCCAATGTGATGTATTTCTGCACGGCGGGAAAAGACCGCACAGGCGTAGTATCAGCGGTTATTTTGAAACAACTGGGAGTTGATGACGAAATAATTGTTGACGACTATATGAAGTCCGGGGAAAATCTGTATGAAATGCTCAATGAATATGTTAAAGCACACCCCGAAGTGGATATAGAAATTATTCTTCCGCACAGAGAGAATATTGAGAGGATATTGAAATTGCTGTAAAATGATTGTGCTTATATTTTTACAGCGGGAAAAGATTTTTGGAGAATGACAATGATATATATTGAATACTGTGAAAATTTAGATGATGATTTATGCGGAATAATAGACAGCGAATTTGATAAGTTTGCCGAAAAGAACGGCGTAGTCTGCAATTACGAGCCCTTTGCCTTTACCGCAAAAGAGGACGGAAAGGTCGTAGGCGTTATCAAGGGACATTCCTACTATAACGAAGTCCACATAGGCGAGCTTATCATTCTTGAACAGTATCGGGGAAAGGGAATAGGCAAAATGCTTGTGGAGCAGGTGGAAAAGCACTTCTCGGACAGCGGCTTTGACAGCATTACCCTGACTACCTACGGATTTCAGGCACCCGAATTTTACAAAAAATGCGGTTATGATGTGGAGTTTGTGAGGGAGAATAAGAAGGATCCCAAGCTGACTAAGTATTTTCTGATAAAGAATATTTGAAGCGGCAAGAAAGGAGTGCGGAATGAAAAATAATAAAACCTGCCCAAAATGCGGAGGCTTGGATATCATTATTGTAGACGGTTATGTAGGTGCTTATGGTTCAGGAAACAATATCATGACAGGCGCAACCGTTTTTTCCGCTGTTAAAGTGGACAGATATATTTGCTGCTCATGCGGATTTACCGAAGAATGGATAAATACCGGGGATATTGAAAAGGTCAAAAAATCAAAAAAAGCGCATAGATAAAATAAGAATGCCTTGGCTTAAATCATTGAAGGAGAAGTGCAATTATGTCTTTAGAAAAAGTTTACGACTACTTCCGCAATTATGACAAGGAAACCTATCTGGTAGTAGGCTGTATGGGAAACGAGCCCACAGAGCAGGATATAAAGGCTTTTGAGGATCAGTATAAAATAACTCTCCCCGAGGATTTCAAAGACTTCACCATGTCGCCGATTGGCGGACTTTACATGGAGGTTCGCGAAGAGCTATGGCCAAGAGCCAAGCAGTTTGATGTAGGTCCTTTCTGGTCATTTTGCCGCGGACTGATCGTATACGGCATTGCCAAGGACATACCCGATTTTCTTGACATTCGTGAGAAAACAAAGGAACTGCACGACGAGGGCTTTACCGACTATATCCCCTTTTTATCTATCGTAGGCAACGGCAATGAGGTGTTTTGTTTTGACAAGGATAATAAGATCGTTCTTTTTGATTATTGTGAGGGAGAAGCCGAGCCGATAGATGGCACCTTTTCGGATTGCCTGTTAAAGCAGATCGAGGAATTGGAGGAGCGTAAAAACAGGAAGCTCCGCGGCGAGGATAAAGCCAAGTAATTCCCCAAAAAACCAAATAAAAAACCTTTTGAATAAACCCAAAAAATCACAAGAAAGGACTGATACCCATGAAACCATTTATGGACAAGGACTTCGTTCTTAAGAACGAAACCGCAAAGACCCTTTACCACAACTACGCAAAGGATATGCCTATCTTCGACTTCCACTGCCACCTGAACATTGAGGAAATTTACAACGACAAGAAGTTCAGCTCGATCACCGAAGCGTGGCTTGGCGGCGACCATTACAAGTGGCGTCTTATGCGTGAAATGGGCGTGGACGAAAGCTACATCACAGGCGACAAGGGCGACTATGAGAAATTCCTCAAATACGCAGAGGTAATGCCTTACGCTATCGGCAACCCTATCTACCACTGGACACATCTTGAACTGCAGAGATTTTTCGGCATTGAGGAAACACTTTCTCCCGCAACTGCAAAATCCATATACGACAAGACCAACGAAAAGCTGCAGACCCTTACCGCGCGCAAGCTCATCACTATGAGCAATGTAAAAAAGCTGTTCACCACCGACGACCCTATTGATGACTTGCATTTCCACAAGCTGTTAAAGGAGGACAAAAGCTTTGAGGTAGAGGTTGCTCCCGCATTCCGTCCCGACAAGGCTATCAATATCGAGCTGCCTACCTTTGTACCCTATATCGCTAAGCTGGCTGACGCTGCCGATGTAAGGATCGACGGAATAGACGGCCTTTGCGAGGCTCTTACCAAGCGCATCGAATACTTTGACAGCGTAGGCTGCGTATGCTCCGACCACGCTCTTGACGTTGTGATGTATATGCCCGCAGAAAAGGAGCAGGTCGACAAGATACTGAAAAAGGCTCTTGCAGGGGACGACCTGACCCATAACGAGATCGAGCAGTACAAGGGCTATGTTCTGGTACATCTTGGCAAGCAGTATGCAAGACTCCACTGGGTACAGCAGTACCACATCGGTGCGCTGCGCAACAACTCTTCCAGATATATGAAGCTGTTGGGACCCGATACGGGCTTTGATGCTATTGAGGATCAGACCTTTGCTAAGAAGCTGTCTATGCTCCTTGATACTCTTGACAGCACCGACGAGCTGCCCAAGACCATTCTTTACTGCCTTAACCCCCGTGACAATGAGGTATTGGCAACAATTATCAACTGCTTCCAGCAAAGCGGAACTGTAGGAAAAATGCAGTTCGGCTCTGCATGGTGGTTCAATGATCAGAAGGACGGTATGGAGCGCCAGCTTATGGCTCTGTCACAGGTAGGACTGCTCAGCAAGTTTGTGGGAATGCTCACAGATAGCCGCAGCTTCCTTTCCTACACACGTCACGAGTATTTCAGACGTATTCTTTGCAATATGCTGGGTACTTTGATCGAGGAGGGCGAGTATCCTAATGAGGTCGAGTTTGTTGGCGAGATCGTTAAGGATGTTTGCTTTAATAATGCTATTAAGTATTTTACCAAGTAAGTGATATAATAAAAAGGGGCTGCCTTTTTCGCAGCTCCTTTTATTATTTTCACTTTTTCAGCATACCAAGCACCTTATAAAGCAAGCTATAAAGCTGCACAGCCTCCTCACTGTCAAGCTTGACGCAGCCCGCCACCTTTTGCGGAATGTCTTTGGCTTGCTCTTTCAGTTCTTCGCCCTTTTCGGTGATCTCCACCATTAACACCCTTTCGTCCTCCGTGCTGCGGTAACGTTTGACAAGTCCCTTTGCTTCCATACTTTTCAGCACGGGAGTGAGAGTGCCCGAATCAAGAAACAGCTTTTTACCCAGTTCCTTTACGGATATTTTCTTTTCAGCCCAGAACACCATCATGGCGATATACTGTGTGTATGTTATGTCGAGCTTATCTAAATAAGGTCTATACTGCTTTATCACCTCGCGTGAGGCTGCATACAGGGGAAAGCACAGCTGATTTTCCAGCTTTAATCCTTCGTATTCCTTACTCATGAGTTTTTATTACCTTTTCCGCAAACAGGGCGGCTTGGTTCAGATCCTCTGCATTGGGTCTGCCTTTATTTGCAAATTTAAATTCGCCCTTGCAATGGAATTCCATGTCAGACAGCTTTATGCCGTACATATCCGCAACCTTTTTCATGGGCTTTTTCATGGATTTCATCATTGCGGAGGTGCCAAAGCAAACTATCTCGCCTATTTTGTCCTTGTTCGCTGCAATAAAGCTTTTGACTTCCTTATCCATATCAAAAGCATAGTAGGAACAGCCGAGAAAAAGAATATCTGCTTTTTCCGAAAGGGGGAGGGAAATGGTTTCCGCCTCAATATGGATCTTTTCTGCAATAGCCTCCGCCAATTTTTGAGTGTGACCCGAACGGGTGAAATATCTTATTGCAATTTTCATAATGTTACCTCATACTTTCTGCTGTGTTTTGTCATAAGCTTCTCTTACCGCAATGGCAAGCTGATCTGCGCAGGAGGTGGGGCGCCGTCCGCAGGTGTTGCCCAGCAGTTTATCTTCGATCTCCTCAACAGTGCTGCCCTCCAGCAATTTTGATATAGCTTTCAGATTGCCGTTGCAGCCGCCGATAAATTCTATATTTCTGATAACGTTTCCCTCAATGTCAAAGCTGATAAGCTGTGAGCAGGTGTTGACTGTTTTGTATTCGTAACGCATTATAAACACTCCTTTATCTTTTCCTTAAGGCTTTTCATATCGGTGGGTTCAAAGCGGGCGACTATGTTTCCGCTGCGGTCTATGAGGAATTTAGTGAAATTCCATTTTATTTTGCCGTTGTTTTTGTAGTCCTTATCCGCCATTTTGGCAACGCCGCTCATCATAAGCGCCATTGGACCTTTTCCGAAGCCCTCAAAGCTTGTGTTTTCCGTAAGCCATTTATAGAGGGGAATTGCGTTTTCGCCGTTCACATCTATCTTTGTGAACTGCGGGAAGGTAATTCCGTATCTGCCTGTGCAGAAGGAATGGATCTCTTCGTCATCTCCGGGAGCCTGTCCGCCGAATTGGTTGCAGGGAAAGTCAAGTATTTCCAGACCCTGTTCCTTAAATTCATCATAAATATCTTGCAACTCGTCATATTGGGGAGTGAAGCCGCAGCCTGTGGCGGTGTTGACGATAAGCAGGACTTTGTTTCTGTAATCCGAAAGGGAAATATCCGTTCCGTCCTGTGCCTTTACCGTAAAATCGTATACTGACATGATGTTTCCTCCTTTTTGATTGATATAAATTTAATTGAGTTCAATTTAATTTAATTAGATTATACCCTATTGACTTGATTTTGTCAATAGGGCAGAGAAGATTTTTGCAAGATTTGGAAACAAACATACCGCAGGCGCAGTACATGTCCAACAATGTAGACTTTGGTGCTTTGCGACAAAGTCAGCGGACTGCGTCCGAAAGGCATTGTTGGACGAAAAATGAGGGGCGAGATGTTTCCCGTCCCGAAATTTTCATTTTACCACAAACGCCGCAGGCAATCTCCAAGAATTATTGGAATAATAAAATGTAACGCTCGACATCAGATACTCCCCTTCATAATACATACAGGAAGAGCTTCCCCCGTCAAGGTTTGCGGCATTCACCGCTCCGTACTTCTCCATTACCTCAATAAGGTCTGCGGCAGATGCACCAAGATGTCCCGCTTTTCCTCTGCCGTCTGTTACCAGCAGAAGCACTGAGCCGTCCGCGCATTGTCCTATTGCAGTCCTGGGATTCAGTCCGCTGCCCAAGCCGTTCATTCCTCTTGTGTTGCCGTTGATGATAAGCTGTACAAAGTGGTTGTTGGCGTCGCTGTATTCCTCCTGGAAGCACACCGCGTCTCTTATGCGGTTTTCCGCTATCAGGTTTTCCACATCTTTTTTGTTCATTCCGTTGATGTCTATTATCTGTAAAATATTGTCCTCGGTAAAGCCCACCAGCACAAGACCGCCGCACTCCTGCGGCTCGTTGCGCTGTATCTCTCCATTTGATACCAGAACGCCCAGCGGTTTTCCCCCTGTGTTATTCCGGGAATCGTACAGACCGCCGTTTATGCCCGCTATGGCGTTTGCACCGTTTACAAGCTGATCCAGGGTCACGCCTTTATCCCTCCATGGGTAAATGGTGGCAAGGCTGATCCTTGAGGGGTCTTTTACTTTCATAAGAGTGCCGCTGTAATTTCTTCCTGCAATATTGATGATCTCAATATCCTTGCCGCTGTCGGTGTCCCCGTCCTCTTTATTGCCCTCTGCGGCTGAAATTGAGATAAGGGCGGAGTTTACCTTGCCAGACATTACCTCCATTGAGTTGGAATTTACCACCACCTGAATTTCCTCGGGGGATAAAAGCCAAGATGCAAGGAATTTAAGCTGTCCTGTTTCCAGCAAAGTGGTAACAAGGGTCTGCCGTGCCACAGGATATTTGTCTGAGCAGATAGTTTTCAGCGAGAAATAGAGAACTGCCGCAAAAAATATTATGATAGTTAACAAAACCATAAGTACCCGCAGTACCCATTTTCCTATATTCTTAATATTGCTTTTGGTGCCGTTCATATATGTACCTTTCACATTTATTAAATTTACTCATCAAACACACTTACCGCATCAATTATTCCCCAATGGGGGTCGTCAACGCCGTTGTCGGTGTCGTCCATAAAGCCGAAGTAAAATACGCTGTGTGTGGTGTCTATGGCAGTTCCGCCCTTATTCAGGTAAAGGGGCTTTTCAAGGAATATTTCGCAGGAGAAGCACCTGTCGCTGTATGCAATATAATTCTTTACTTCTTCCTGCGTAAAGGGCGGATATGCCAGGGTGTGGAGGCTGGTATACAGAATATCGGGGCCCGTAGCCCATTCCCAGGCTCTCCCGTACATATCCGAATCCTTGAAAAGATACTTTGCCATTACATAGAAGCCAAATTTGTCGCCTTTAAGATCCTTTGTCATGAATAAGCTCCACTGCTTCGCTATTTCCAAAGGATCAGGGGGACTTTCTATTTTTTCGGAAAGAGTGTCGCTGCCTGACAGCCCCGTGATGCTTATAACATCGCCCATTTCCGAAATATCCACTTCTTGCCCGTTGTTGTCAAGAACAGTGAGGGAGTAGTCCCTGTTTTCCATTACAATAAGATCATAGCTCCGCAGAACGGGAACCTCCGGGAAAATGTCGTAGAGCCTGTTAAGCTCCTCAATAGGCGTTTTTTCCTCCGAGGTAGGGGAAATAGGCTCTTTTCCCATGACTGTGAAATTTGAGGGAACTGTCACCTTGTACTGCTTGAAGGTGTACTTGCCCTCGTTGGAGTAGGGAACGGAATTCCCCAAAACGTCCGATATAACTATATCGGGTTCGTTAATGGAGCAAAGGCGGTAGGAGACTGTGGCGCCGTCCTCCGAGGGTGTTCCCTCTGCAAGCTCTCCGTTGAGAGTGACTGTTACCGAGGCAGGGATGGAAAATTCCTCGCTGTACATGGTAGCTTCAAGTGACTGCTGCTTCCACTTTTCTATTGGGAAAATGGCAAGCTTTGTTTCCTGTCCCATGCTCTTTATTTTGTATTTGGCAACGGTTGAGCCGTCATTCAGCAGTATGTTGTAGCAGAGTACGTTTTTTTCGTTGGTTTCAGAGGATTTTTTTACAGTGAGAGAGCCGCTTGCTATATCCTGTTGGAATCTCTCGTATTCTTCATTGGAAATATCGATCTCTCTTTTTACGGCGGCAAAGGACAAGACCTTGTCAAGGCGGTTTTCCTTAGCGGCGTTATGTATTTCCTCTGCGCAGTCTATCGCCATTTTGTCGGGCTGAGATGCTTCGTATTCCACAAGGACGGAGGAAACGTAATTTATTGCCATAAATCCAAGGATCACCAAAATTACTATAAGTACAAGGTAAAATATCAGAAAGCCCTTTTTCCGCAATGGAGAGGTTTTGGAAAACTTTTCGTCAATATCAATGTATTCGATGCGCTTCATATAGTATAGCCTTTCATTGATTATTACGGCAGAACAAGATATTTTTCGTCAATGTTCTTTTTCAGCACTTCCAAAATATAGTCATAGCTGAATGTGCTGTATTCCCTGACTCCGTGGGAGGAAGCCAATTCGGGGGTGTAATCCGACAGCTTGTACAGCCTTACGTTTGAATAACCGTAATCGTAGTGCGTTACAATGGGGTTCAGCTTTACGTCCGATATTTCGGCGTATTTTTCGCCCTCGGTGAGGGTGACATTAAATTCAAGAATACCGCCGATAAGGTTCTGCCCTACGCTCTGTGAGGAAATGAAGTTTCCGAGAGAATAAGCGCACAATGTTTCTCCGCCGTCCTCACGCTTTATCATTTCTATATCTCTTAAAACGTGTGGGTGGTTGCCTATAATGATGTCTGCCCCTGCGTCAGCTAAAGCCTGGGCGTAGGTACGCTGCCAATCCTCTATCTGGTCGGAGTTTTCTATACCCCAATGGAGCGCCACCACGCAGACCTCGGAGAGCTGCTTTGCTGCCTTTACGTCTGCTATCATGCCTTCAAGGTCGTTTACATCGCCAATGACCATTTCCGAACCCTGTGGAAGGGAAAGACCGTTGGTATACTGTGTGTAGGACAGAAATGAAAATTTGATCCCGCCGTATTCGGCAACGCGGATATTGTTTTTGTCCGCAATATCGCGGTATGTACCTGCTGTGACCTGATCCTTGCCGTCCCAGTAGTCCAGAGAATAGGACATACCCTTTTCTCCGTAGTCAAGGCAATGGTTGTTTGCAAGGGTGAACACGTCAAAGCCTATATCTATCATGTGATCGCCCAAAGCTATGGGAGAGTTGAAGCAGGGGTAGGTGGAAGGCTCATACATATCGTTGCAGATGAGAGTTTCCTGATTCAGCACTGCAACGTCTGCTCTTGCTATCATATCGGCAACGTTCTGATAAGCTGCGGTGAAATCGTAGCCGTTTTCGGTCTTTGCTTGGTTGTAGATAGGCGCGTGTATCAGATTGTCGCCTGTGGCACAGAAGCTTACAGTCTTTATTTCGGGAGCGGGAGGTTCGGTTATCTCCGGCTCGGCTTCCGTGGTGATGTCCGCTGATGTGCTGTTTACGCCGGATTCGGTCTTAACGGTGTTTGCCGTATTTTCTGTGGTATTCGGGTCAGTTCCCGTTTCGGAGCAGGCGGTCAATGCCATTGTAAGCAATACCACTGCGGCTTTTTTCAGTTTTGCTTTTAAATTCATCATCATCACTGTCCTTTTTAAATAAATACTATTATTATATCAAAGATTTTCAGAAAATCAATTATTATGATATAAAAACCAACATTTAATAGTATAGCAGATATAAAAAAATATTCAATTACAAAACGGTAACAAATTATTACAAACCGATTACAAAAAACTTTATTCTTAAGCAAAGTTTTTGTGCAATTTTTTCTTGACAGAATTAAAAAAATATGTTAAATTTATACCGATAATAAAATTAAGGCATTTCATAGATATAAAAAATACCTTTAAATCAAAGAAAGAGAGGAACAAACTTATGGCTTTTAAAAAAGTTAAGCTCATTACGTCGGCAGTTCTGTCCATGGCTTTGGCTGTGACTGCCTGCGTGACTGCAGTTCAGGGCGAAAGCTCGCCTCTTGCGGTTAAGCCCGTGGGTGAGTTTTTCACAGATACCCAAACCGTTACGGGAAAATTCGGCGATGTAAACAACATTGTGTTGGATCGCCCCTCAGATTCGGTATTTGGAGTAACAGGAGTGTTTAAGGAAACCTCCTACTACGAACAGCTGGACGCCGGTTCTCAGAAAGTCTATGACGCCATTCTTGACACATACAAGGACGGAATGATAACCGAAGAAGTGGATCTGGTCAAGTACTTGCCCGAAACGAAATTTACTGTCACAGGTACAGTTAACGCTCAAAACCAGTTCATTCTCGATTCGGAATCGCAGGAAGTGATCAACAATGCCACAGGCGGCTGCATTTTCCCCGCATTCCTTGCGGCAACTACCGATCACCCCGAGTACAGCTGGATCTCCACCGGTTCATATGCATACCGCTTGCAGGCGAAAGTCGGTATAAACTCCGATGGTACATATTCTTATGAGATAACTACCGTTCCGTTTTCCGTTTCAACAGAAAACATTTACGGCACTCCTGCTGAAATGACCTCCGCTGTCGAAAAGGCAAAGGGCGTTATCGGAACAAAGGAAACCGCATACGAGCAGTTAAAGGCTATCCATGACTACCTTTGCGATACCATTGACTATAACTATACCGCCGTTGGAAGTACTCTCCCTAACGGCTATGATACAGGATATTATCAGACCGCATACAGCGCGTTTTACAGGATAGATCAGGACGGTGCAGGCGATAAAAATCTTACCGTTTGCGCAGGCTATGCAAAGTCTTTCAAGATTTTGTGTGACCAATACAATATCCCCTGCGTTTATGTTTCGGGATACGGCGTCAACAACGACGGTAACGGCGAACCTCACGCCTGGGATTATGTAAAAATGGACGACGGCAAGTGGTATGGCGTTGACGTTACCTGGGACGATCAGGACAAGATCTACTATAACTATTTTCTTGCAGGCGCAGACACCCCCGGCTTTACCGATCTGACATTCGGCGGCAGCCATAAATCTTCGGGCGTCTGGTCCTCCGACGCTTCCTATGAGTTCAAATACCCCACTCTTGCATCGGAAAAATATGATCCTGCAAAGGTTGAGGAAACAACAGAAGATACAACAACCGAGCCTGCAGATACATCTGCGACAGAAGAGACCACACCTAAGCCTGCGGACACATCTGCGACAGAAGAGACCACACCCAAGCCTGCGGACACATCTGTGACAGAAGAGACCACACCTAAGCCTGCAGACACATCTGCGACAGAAGAGACCACGCCTAAGCCTGCAGACACATCTGCGACAGAAGAGACCACGCCTAAGCCTGCAGACACATCTGCGACAGAAGAAACCACACCTAAGCCTGCAGATACATCTGTAACAGAAACAACAACACCTAAGCCCGCAGATACATCTGAAACAGAAGCAACAACACCCAAGCCTGCGGATACATCTGCGACAGAAGAAACCACACCTAAGCCTGCAGACACATCTGTAACAGAAACAACACCTAAGCCCGAAGATACAACAGCAGCATCCGGCGAGCCTGATGTGACCACTGTTGCCGAAGAAACTCCCGCTCCCGATACAACTACCGCTGAGGAAACCACCGCTCCCGATACAACAGCTTCCGAAAGCACAACTGCTCCCGAAGAAGCAAACGGCGGCGTCAATGTTAATGTGGGTGAGGGCGCTCCCGAAGCTGAAATTGACATGAACAAGGATCAGCTGATGGACGCAGTACTTTCCGATGAGGAAAAAGAGCAGCTTGGTGACGGAGATGTAAGCATTGACTTTAACATTTCCAATGCAGATAAGACCGCAAGCGACGAGGAAAAGAAAGCAGTTGAGGATTATCTTGCAGCTATGCAGGATGGCAGCTATGAGCTTGGTCTGTACGTCAATCTTGAGCTTTTTAAGACTGTAAACGGCGATAAGACAGCAGTAACAGACACCAACAAGCCTATCAGGATCACAATTTCCGTTCCCGAAGATCTTGTAAAGGACGGCAGAGCTTTTGGTCTTGTAAGAGTTCATGACGGCGAGGCAGAATTTTTGAAGGATCTTGATACCGATCCCAAGACTATAACTATTGAATCCGACAAGTTCTCCACCTACGCTGTTGTATACAGCGACGAACAGGCAAGCGAGCCTACACAGGACGGTCAGCAGACAGACGATCCTGCACAGGGCGCTGATGACGAGAACAAGAACACAGGTTTCGGATTTGAGAACTCGCTTATCATCACTCTGATAATCAGCGCAGCTACCGTGTTCGGTTCTGCAATAACACTTTACTTCAAGAGCGCTAAGAGCAAGAAGTAATATCGTCAAATTAGTTAAAAGCATTTTATATGGGGCTGTGTGAGGAACACAGCCCTGTTTTTATATTTTTTGTCACTTTGAGAAATATTTTCAAAAAAATTATTGACAAATGGGAAGTATTGTGGTATAATCATAACGTTGTAAATTTCAATACTCGACAAGCGCTGGAGATGTCGCCTAGTTGGTCGAGGGCGCATGATTGGAAATCATGTAAACGGGAAACTGTTTCGAGAGTTCGAATCTCTCCATCTCCGCCATGTAAAAGTAACCAAAAAGATATTATGCCCACAAACGGCTGTACAAAGCCATTTGTGGGCATAAATCTTGTGAAAAACAGGATTGCTGTTCCGTAGATATTTTCGACACAAAAATG
>JAAVIE010000080.1 GCA_014799325.1 Oscillospiraceae bacterium | reverse complement strand
CGCTTTTCGGTGCTGCTTTTTCCGTTTTTCGGTGTGCTTTTCCCGTTTTTCGGTGCTGCTTTTTCCGTTTTTCGGTGTTGCTTTTCCCGTTTTTCGGTGCTGCTTTTCCCGCTTATCAGCTCTGACCCTGTGCCGCTTTCAACCTTTTCTTTATAGTACTTTTTGCGTCGCCCTTAAGCTGTCCGCACCTTGCTATCTCGTACTTACAGCCCTTGGGGTCTTGCTTGAACTGCTCCAGCGCCTTTTCAAACAGCTCTATCGCTTCCTCCAGGCGGTCTTCTTCGGACAATTTCATTCCCTCGTTCATAAGGTGGTCGCCCTTGACCTTGAAAAGGCTTATGCCGTTTTCTTTGGCTATCTGTTCTTCCATTTCATAAGCGGCAGTGCCTTTTTCCTTGTCGCCCTTGTCCGTATAGAAATTACCCAAGCCGCGATAGTAGGACATTCTTGACTGTGGAGGCACGAAATCTAAATTGAAAAGAGGTTCGGCTTTTTTCAGCCACTCCTCCGCCTTGTCCCACTGCTCCAACGCCCAGCAGCAGCGGGCGGCAAGTCTGTATTTCTCGCCTATCTCATAAGTCCCCGACTTGTCCTTTTCCATTCTCTCGATTATCTTCTCCATAAAGTGAAGAGCCTTGGCGAAGTCGCAGTTGATGCTGTTCTGGAAAAACTCTCTGCCGAAAAGCTCTTCCAGCTCCTCTGTACTGATGCCGGGAGAAAACATTGCGGCTATCTCATAATCCCCGTTCTCCTCATCATTGTACAGATCCACGCACAAAAACTTCTTTTCCTCGTCATCATAGCAGATAAAACGGTAAGGTCTGACAACATTCTCTATGATGTTCGTCAAATCGGTATCATAGCTGTATCTGCCTAAGATTTCCTCTACCTCTTCCTTGGTATCAAAGGTCTTTCCGTCCTCTGCTTTTGGGATAATATTTCCCGTAAAAAGACAAAGCAGCACATCACTGAGAAACATTCCACTGTCGCTGAAGGTCAGAACATTTCTGCCGTCATCAAGCTCCACCGACTCGCCGAAGGAAACGGGCGGATCATCTTCCTCCGCGCAGTCCTCGGCAAATATTCCCACGCAGTATGTTCCCAAAATACCGAGGAGATACATTTCCTTGGTTTCCGTTCCCATATTTATATTTATCACCCTTGCGTCATCGGGGAGCCAGAAACGGCTGTCACCGTGGTTTACTCCGAAAAATCCGTATTTCTGCAAAAAATCTTTGAGCATTGGGGGATATTTAAGACCGTGCTGCTTCTCGTTCTTGATAAAATCCCCTTCCCAGAAGCCCAGCTCCTCGCCCTCGTAAAACAGTTCCATTGCCTTTAAGGGCGAAATATCTACATGTAATGCCATTTTTTACTCCTTTTTGTTTGATGTAAAGTTTATTTAAGAAATGCAAGACTGCTGTATGTCAGGTCAAATTCCCCCTCCAAAAAAATATCCTTCCGAAAATCTTCAAAGGGTATATTTGCAATATTTACGGCAGTCTGCTCATACCACCACTGACCTGTGTCTATGTCTGTGAAACGTCCGTTGTACATTATCCGCCCCTTTTGCCCCTCTTTGAGGACAAAGGAGGTCTCGTTCAGTATATCTTTTCCGTAAAACCTTGACTCGGTATTATTGTAGTCCTTGTTGTGACCGAATCTGGGCGGATTGCCGTTTATCTGCGGATCGTAGGAAAAGCCTATCTCAAAACCTTCTTCGGTCGGGGTAAAGGTCAGGTTCTTTACTTTCAGCTGTGACAGCTTGGCAGGCGGCTCATAAGTCCTTTGGGGAAATGTCCTTGCCCTTGTGAAGCCCATAAGCTCGTCGTATTCCTCCGATGTATACAGCCTTATGCCTTTCTGGTAAAAGCAGCGGTAACCGTACACACACTCATCTGCGGCAAGGGGTATGCGTTCGATAGGGGCAGCAAAAACAAAGCTATTGCGTACCTGCGCCCCTTCTCCGCCCTTGTCGCTTTTATGCCATACCACTGTTGTTTTTTGTACTGCTAACATTTATATTTTTTCTCACTTGCTCCCTTTGAGTTTGTCGTAGACCTCTCTGCACTGTTCCTTGCTTATATTCATCAATTCGGCCATAAATTCAATAGTTTCCTCAATACTCATTCCCGTTTCTTTTGGAACTAACTTAAATCCCTTTTCAAAAGATTCTCTCGGTATACCGAAAAACATTTCCCCCGACGGATTTTCAAAAAATTCCGAAGAACCCTCATATTCTTCCCCAATATCCTGCAGCTCCTCCGGATCACAAAGTGATCCGTCATTCTCGTTCAAAATTTTTCCTGTACAAACCACCTGTAAGAAATCTCCGAAATTGTTGCACAAGGGGGTATTGTTCTCCATATACTCACGCACTTCTTCAATATTTGTGTTGTCCACTCCGTCTACAATACTCATTTCATGCAATTCCTCATGATAGATCGAGTACAGACAGCCTTGGACAAGGTCGAGATATATGATATAGCCGTCAAATTCCGCAATTTTTAAAAAACCTGCTTTAAGAAGGGCGGGGATAGCCTCGTTATCATTGTCGGGGTACTGTTCTTCTTTGAGTATTTTCAGAAATTCCTCGCCATCCTCCGCCGTGATATTGTGCCATTCCAATTCGGTGAATACGGCAATATCGTCATCGGGGACGGGAATATATCCTTTTGCTTCTTTTGAATAGGTTTCGGAAAAAGAAGCGGCGTAAGCGTCACCGCAAAAGCCGATGATCACCGTAAGCTCCTTTGGCATCTGACAGCTTTGGAGAAACTCGCTGTAATCTTCGGGCAGAGCATAGCCTAAGCCCTTTTCGATATCGGCAATGTCTGTGTCGGTCAAAGAGGAGCTTTTCAGCGGCTGTGGGAAAAGCTCGGGTTCTCTCTTTTGAAGTAGTTCTATATAATTTTTTGCCTGTGACATTTAAAAACCTTTCTTTGTCAATTTATATAATTCAGACCAGCTTTCGGGGCAGTCCGTCAAAAAGTCCGTCCAGCTCCTCATGGGTCATTGCCCTTATCATCACCCAGTTATCCGATCTTGCTATAAAATATGGCTGTAATCTTTTCATAGCCTCATGATATTCCATTTGCCCGATAATACCGCCCTGTGGGTTGGTAAGGCTCACCATGGTGATCATCCACAGACCGATAGTCCGCCCCTCTATCGCCCACTGTTCTTCGGGAACAAGGGGAAAGATCGAATCGCAGTCCTCTGTCAGAGCAAATCCCACAAGCAGACCTTCCTCGCCCTCTTTTTCGTAGACGTTGGGGTTGGCGCGGTAGGCGTCCTCCCAGCGTTTTTTTACTTCCTCTGCGGTAAGCTCTTTTTTGTTATCGGCTTTATTTGATTTTTTGGAAAAAAGTCCCATTTTGTCCTCCGTTTTTTTCTTTTCAAAATGCCTTTCCTATTATTCAAGGATCAGCGTATGAGCATACACACTGTTTTTACTAAGTATCTGCCCTGTGAGAATATCAAACAGCGTTTCCCCTTGACATTTCCGCGCAAGCTTTGCTTTTTCAAGCATTCTCTCCCTGTTTGTGGGGTGGCATCTTTCCGCCAATCTCTCCCAATACTGCACGGTGGCTTCATATCCGAAATCCTGCCTGCTCTTGTCGGAATTGACCCACACAAAATCAACACCCTCGCCGTACTCATGTACGCCGAAGCCGCCCCGCAAAATATCGTGGAATGCGTCCATATTATGCCCTGTGCGCCATGTCAGATCCTTGGTGAGCAGTCGGTCTATCTCGGTGTAAAATTCTTCTAAGGTGGAAAATTTTGCGCCGTCTATTATTATCTTTTTGCGCTGATCTTCATTCATAAGCTAATGATCCTTTTATATGTAGTACTATTTATAAACAGCACTTTCCGACTCGTATTTATCTTTTATATTTTGTATGTGTTTGGCTTTTACATTATCGCTGACTTTTGTGTATCTGTAAAGGTATCTGCTTACCGCTTCAATATCTATTTCGGAATCGGAGCGTTCGGGCATCATATATTTGTAGAAGGTATCTACCTCTTCCTTTAATTCACTTATTGATACCACATGTGTATTTCCCTGTGAAAAGTCGATATCATCAGTCAATACGCATTCCTCCGAAAACACCACTATGGAAAAAAGGGGATATTTGAAGTCCAGAACTCTGTTCAGGCATTTCATGTGCATTTCATTCTGCATAATGGGGTTGTAGAATTTGATATTTTTGCTGTTGCCCTCTTTGTCTGTCTTTGCCTGACCCCACATTCGGTCGTTTTCACCACCTCTTACATAGCCTTTGAAATTTTTGCTCTCAAACACAAAAATCCCCTTGGGCGAGATCATCAAAGCGTCAATTTCCGTGACCTCTTCTCTGTTTACCGGGATATAAAGATGGAATAGAAACCTACAACCCTGCTTCTCATAATCCTTTAAGCTTTCATAGATCTGATACTCTCCATAGGTATCGGCATTGACAGGCAGGGGGAAATATCTTTCTTTTTCGACAGGCTTCGGCACCCTATATACTTTCTCTTCTGCGGTCGGTATTTCATCAGATGTATCTTTTTGCTGAGGCTTTTTTCTGCTTTTTGAAGCAGTGATCAGTTTCCAAAGGATCAGAATGAGTATGGGTATTCCCACTATTACGCATGAGATTATTGATAACATCAAAGTAAGATCGTCCATATAATCAGCCCCTCTCCTTTGTATTTTGCCGCTTCAAACCCTTTCTTTCCTCAATAATACAGCTCACTCTCAGTATAATCCCAAAGCCAAATATCAGGCTCGTCCTCCACCCCGTGCATATAGACCTCTTTTGAATAATCCTCCGCCAGCCTGTCAAATATCTGAATAGAGTAATATCCTAACTTTGACTTATCCTCGTCGGATTCGGTATAGTAGATGACCCTAAACCGGTAGCTTGAATTCTCATCACTGAAATCAAAAGAGGGGGTGTGCATATAAGTTATCTTCCCGTGATTGGACCAGCGCTGATAGGTGGCGGTGATCTCATATTCACCGCTCCACTGGGGAAATTCCTCGATAAGGCGGTCTATCTTTTTGCTGAAATTATAGATATGCTCCTTGGCATAGGGGGAGAATTTTTCCTTGATAGCCTCAGCGTCCTTCCTCTCTATGGCGTCCGCTAAAAACTCCATGGTCTTTTGAGCGTCGGCATAGTCGGGATCCACCGCTTTGGGTATCTCGCAGCCCGTTATTCCCAAAGAAATAATAAAGCACATTATGACCGCCAAAAGCTTTTTCACAGGCGTTCCCCCTTATTTTTAATCTATATTCTCTCCTCTGCCCCTTGCGGCAACCTCGCCTAAAACTATATAAGCGATGGTGGCAAGGGATTTGGCCTCGATATAATCGGGAGTGAGGGCGTAATTGCCCTTATCCAGCATTTCCTTGATCTCGCTTACACGCGCAAAACCCTTTGCCGCTTCTTCATAGTTGGGTACAACAAAATAGGACTTCTGCATAATATGTCTGATCTCTGTTCTGATGCCCTTGGGCAGCTCCTCTCCCTCGGGACTGCGCATTTCTCCCTCAACAAAGCCGTATTCTCTTGCGGCAGGGGTGGTAAGGTTTATCTGCTCGGCAATAAGGCGGCTGAACACAAGAGCCTCCAAAAGAGAGTTAGACGCAAGTCGGTTCAGACCGTGTACGCCTGTGTGAGCGCATTCTCCTGCGGCGTACAAGCCCTTTACGGTAGTTGCGCCGTTGCCGTCCACATCAATTCCTCCCATAAGATAATGCTGGCAGGGGTAAATGGGGATAGGTCCCTTTGTCATATCGTAGCCTTTTTCCAAAACTCTTTGATATATCATGGGGAATCTGTTTTTCACAAATTCGGGGTCTTTGTAGGAAATATCGAGCCAAAACTCGTCGCTGCCGATAGTCTCCTGCTCCTTCATCATACACTGTGAGACTACGTCGCGGGGAGCAAGCTCCTTTCTCTCGGGCTCATACTTGTGCATGAACCTTTCCTTGTTGCCGTTGAGGAGATATGCACCCTCGCCTCTTACCGCCTCGGACACCAAAAAGCACTCGCGGTTTTTCTTGTCGGCAAAGGCGGTGGGGTGGAACTGAATGTAGCTGAGATGCTTTATTCTTGCGCCAACATTATAAGCAAACTGTATGCCGTCGCCTGTGGCAATGGCTGAATTTGTGGTATAATCGTAAACTCTGCCTATTCCACCTGTTGCCAAAACCACCGCTTTTGTGGTATAATAGTGGTGCTTGCCCGATTTGAAGATATCAAGGTGAAAATCCTCATCTGCCTTTTCCAGTCCCAAAAGGTGAGCGTTTTCAAGAATGGTGAGGTTTTTCAGCTTTAAGGTCTGGTCGATAAGAGCGGTGACTATCTCAAAGCCCGTGCTGTCCTTATGGTGGGCTATGCGGTGGCGTGAATGTCCGCCTTCCAAGGTGAGGTTTACCGAGCCGTCCGCATTTCTGTCAAAATCCACTCCGTATTTTATCAGGTTCTTGACGTCGGTGGGGCCTTGCTCTACAAGAATTTTAAGATTGTTCATATCATTCTTGTAGCCGCCTGCGATCAAGGTATCCTTGATATGGAGTGAATAGTCGTCGTCCTTGGGGTTCATTACCGCCGCTACTCCGCCCTGTGCAAGGGCTGAATTACAGAGAGTAAGCTCTTTTTTGGAGATCATGAGGATCTTAAGAGCGCGGTTAAGGTTCAGAGCGCAGTAAAGTCCCGCTACCCCCGAACCTACGATTATTACGTCGAATTTTTCAAATTGCATTGCAAGCATCTCCTTTTGCCTTTAAGGCGAAAATTTTATATTATTTTAAGGGGGTTGATTAAATTGATCATTTTCATTCACATTAACGACTGACAAAAATCTATGCCAAAGGAGGAGATAGAAATGATTATTTACTGATTTTTACCGACTGACAATTAAACACTAAACAAAATCTGTCCTTTGGAGGTAAAATATATGACTGAAAATAAAACACTTAACGAAATAAAAAGCGAAAATTTAAGAGCAAGAGCCATTCTTGCCGCTGTTGACTGCGGAGAATATGATGCCGAGTCCTCTATGAACGAATTGGAGGAGTTGGCTAAGACCGCAGGGGCTGAGGTGGTGGCTCAGATCATACAAAAGCTGCCCTCACCTAACCCCGCCACCCTTTTGGGAGAGGGCAAGGTGCAGGAATTAAAGGAAACCGCCGAACAGCTTAACGCCGACCTTATTATTTTTGACTGCGAGCTTACCGCTTCCCGTATCAGAAATATTGAGGACGTAGTGGAAGTAAGGGTCATCGACCGCACCATGCTGATCCTTGATATTTTTGCAGGAAGAGCCGTTACAAACGAGGGTAAACTGCAAGTAGAGCTGGCACAGCTCAAATACCGCCTTCCCCGCCTTGCAGGAATCGGCGCATCTATGTCAAGATTAGGCGGCGGTATCGGCACAAGAGGTCCCGGTGAAACACAGCTGGAAACCGACAGACGCCATATCCGCAGCAGGATCGACAAGCTGGAAGAAAACCTCAAAGAGCTTGAAAAGCGGAGAGAGTTCTCACGGTCACGAAGAAAGAAAGACAGCGTTCTCACTGCCGCCATTGTGGGCTACACCAACGCAGGCAAGTCCACTTTGCTGAATAATCTTGCAGGAGCGGACGTATTAGCCGAAGATAAGCTTTTCGCCACTCTCGACCTTACTTCAAGAGGGATCGAGCTGCCCGACGGAAGAACAGTCCTTGTCATAGACACGGTAGGACTTATCAGACGCTTACCCCACAACCTGGTGGAAGCCTTTAAGTCCACTCTTGAAGAAGCAGCAAGCGCCGATATAATCCTTCATGTCATAGACATCAGCGACAACGAGGCCGCAGAAAAGACACAGACCACCCAAACTCTTTTATCGGAGCTTGGCTGCGGAGAGATCCCCGTGGTGAACGTCCTTAACAAGTGTGATCTTATAGAAAACGAGATACCCGAAAGCAAGGATACCGTCAAGATCTGCGCTAAGACGGGAGAAGGCTTTGACAGGCTGCTAAAGGCGATCTCCGAAAATCTTAAGGAAACCTCAAAGCGTATCAGGCTGCTGCTTCCCTACGACAAAGCGGGGCTTTCCTCCAAAATAAGGGAGAAAGGCAAGGTCTTTTCCGAGGAGTACACCGAAAACGGGATAGAGATCGACGCTTTAGCCGATATTGCTATTTTAAAAGAGCTTTCGGAGTATGAAGTAAAGTAATTTCCATAAATATTTTTACTTATGGCGTGTTTCAGACAGAAACACGCCATAAATGTTTTAATATGAGTTTTCTTCCTCAACAACAGGCTTGATGCTCTCTTTGTCAACTTCGCAGCCGCCTATTCTCCTGATGCTGAGAACGTGACAGGAGCCGCCGCCGAACACCTTTTCCATGGACATTTTGAATTCTTTAAGCAGATCCAAGGGCACAAAAGCCTGGATCGTGCCTGCAAAACCGCCGCCATGCACGCGGGAAGCGCCCTTACGGTTCAGAACGCCCTCTGCTACATTCAGACCTATTCCCAAGCCCTGATTTTTTACATCATTTACCGAGAAAACGTTCTGCAAAAACTTGTAGGAGCTGTTTCCGCTTTCCTTTATAGAGCCTAAAAACGCTTCAAAATCGTGGGTTTTCAGCGCATGAACAAGCCTGTCAACTCTCTCGTTTTCGTCAAAGAAGTGGAGAGAACGCAGCACCGCTCTGTCACCGAACTCGGAACGGAGAAGATCCAGGTTAAGTATAATATCCTCACGGCAAAGCTGACGGAGATATTCAACGGAGAAATGACCTGCAATAGCTTTCATTTCCTGTGGAATAGCGGCATAATCGGGTGTAAGATCAGCGTGATTTCCCTTGGTATCTATAATACACAATGCGTGGTCAAAAGCGTCAAAGTCAAGATTTATCTTTTCGATAATGGGGCTGGCGGTATCCTTAAAGTCAATGGCAACAAAGCCGCCTACCGAGGAAGCCATCTGATCCATAAGACCGCTGGGCTTGCCGAAAAATACGTTTTCGGAATATTGAGCGATCTGGGCGATCTTTATGGCGCTGACATTTCCGTTATTATAAAGACTGTTGAGTATATTTCCCACAAGGACTTCAAATGCCGCAGAGGAGCTTAAACCGCTTCCTTTAAGTACATTGGTGGTGGTATAGGCTTTAAATCCGCCGATCTTGCAGCCGTTTTTCTTAAAGCCAGCCGCAACACCTCTGATAAGCGCGTCGGCGGTGTTCTTTTCCTCTTCCTTGGGGTCAAGCTCCTCAAGATTTATGGAGCTTTCGTCAAAGCCCTCGCTCTTTAAAACGATCTTGAGCTCGTCCAGAGGCTCAACAACTGCCACAACGTCAAGGTTTACGCTGGCAGCCAGCACCTTTCCGTGATTGTGGTCGGTGTGGTTTCCTCCGACTTCGGTTCTGCCCGGGGCGGAAAACAGTCTGAACCCCTCGCTGATACCGCCGTAATAGTTTGCATACGCTTCTACCGCTTTGTTGTACCGTTCCCTCTGATAATCGAGATCCTTGGACGGATACAAACCGTCTATTGATTCAACTTTTACCATTTGATTTTTCCTTTCATTTTGGTTTTATTATATGTTTGTTACTTTTTTGTTTGGTATTTTCTGTCAATCCTTTTCCGTATAGAAAAGATGATATTTTTTGCTCCTGTGTCCGTATACGCTAAGCACCAATCCCATAGCCACATAAAGGGAAACTGTAGAAGTACCTCCCGCGCTGATAAATGGGAGAGGTATGCCTATTACGGGCATTACCGCCAGCACCATGCCTATATTAAGAATGGAGTGAACAAGTATCATTGAAAATACTCCAATGCAGATAAGCTGCCCCAATTTATCCTTGGACTGAACGCTATTCATGTATATCTTCATACAAATAAGCAAAAGCAATACTACTGTGCCTATACAGCCCACAAATCCCAGAGCATTACCGATATAGGCAAAAATAAAGTCATTTTGTATAAAAGAGGTGTACACATAATCTCCACCGAAAAGCCCCACGCCTGTCATTTTTCCGCTGCCCAGGGCTATTCTTCCCCAATACTGCTGATACCAGATGTGCTTGATCTGCTGCTCCTGCAATTCGGGGTCGAAAAGCACCAAAAATCTCAGCTTATGGTGGGGCTGCATTATATAGTTCCACGCCACATATACAACGGCAGGAACCGCTGCACAGCCTAAAAGAATGTACCTAAGTCCCAAGCCTGCTACCAGCAGCATTGCCACAAAGATAAATACAAAGACCACAGCGGTACCGTCGTCACCCTGCAATGCGATAAGTCCTACGGGTATCATTCCGTGAACGCACAGCAGCAGAAAATGTGGCAGGCGGTTCATATCCTTCCCCACCTTATTGAGGTGAGTGGCAAAGGTCATTATAAAGGCGTCCTTCAGCAATTCCGAGGGCTGTATGGTTATTGAGCCTATTTTCAGCCAGCCTATGTCGTCCGCGCCCTCAACGCCCTGTCCAAGACTTGTAAAAAGCAGCAAGGTGAGGATAAGCGCCACCGGGGCGTACAAAAACCATATTTTTGATATAAACTTGTAGTCGATAGCCGCAATGATAAGCATTACCGCAAAACCTATCACCAAAGCTGCGATCTGGGTCTTGTAATAACGTCCGCTGACACCTGCAAAGTCGTTGTAATACATACTGTACAGCAGAAGAATACCGAAGCTGCTGGCGGCAGCGCACAGCAGGATCAGCAGCTTGTCAAGACCTTTTATATATTCAAGAATGTTTTTAAAAATCGTTTTTATCATAAAAAGTAAAGATCCCTTTAAAATTTCTCATATCTTACCAGTATTATTATATACTTTTTACTAATTTTTTTCAATAGCTGTAATTTATTCCTGAAAATTTATTATAAAGTGACAAAAAGTCAAAGCTTTTTTACGTTTGCTTTGACTTTTTATACAAGTAGTTTACTGCCATTTAGGAACAGCCACAGATGTGTTAAACTCGGAGCAGATCCTCTTTATACTGTCCTCGTCGGAGCATGGGAACAGATAAGATCCTTGGAGATGATCCACAAAGAATGCCTTGGCTGTCTCATACTGCTCTTTAGTCTCGATATGCTTTACACAGACGGAAATGCCCCTGTTGTGAGCCAGCATTATGACGCTTTTCAGCGCCGCTCTGTCAAACTCGTCGCCGCCGCAGAACTGCTCCGCCCTTATCTTGATCACGTCTGCCATATCGCTTTTCAGGGCAGTCAGCGACATATACTCTCTTCCGAAGTCGTCAATTACCACCCTTACCCCTGCGTTTTTGAATTCGTTAAGGGCGATACCGAAATTGTTCTCTATTTTAAGCTGCGCTTTTTCGGGGATCTCCACAGCTATATTGCCTGCCTTTAGCCCGAAGGTCTGCGCAGCGGCTTTTACCGTGTCGTACACCGAGGAACGCCTTAATTCGTGAGAGGTGAGGTTTATGTTCATAACCAGCCCCTCACAGCCTGTCATATCAATAACTTCCCGCAAAAAGGCGCAGGCATTGTTGATTACCCAGGAATCTATCAGCTCATCTATGCCTATGCTCTCAGCCAGCTTTATAACCCGTCCTGCGGGCATCTTGCCGTTTTCGCGGTCTACCCAGCTCACCACCGCTTCAAGAGCGTTGATATTGCCCTCGGTGTCGGCTATGGGCATGTAGCTTACACTGAAGCCCTCCATATCGTTGAGAACGGCGCGTCTTAATCTCTGCTCGGCATTGAAAACTGCGCCTGCCCTTTCCTCCAATTCCTTGGAATAAAAGATGTAGGTGTTACGCTCTTCCTCTGCGGCGCGGTACATCGCCAGGGTGGAGCAGCGGTACAACCCCTCACAGTTGGAGGAATCGTCGGGATAAAGAGCCGCCCCCGCGCTCATACTGAGGAAATGCTCGTCTTCACCGATCTTCCAGGCGCCCGTAAATCTGTCGGTGATGATCTTCATAAGCTCTCTCACCTGCTCAACGCCGCCTCCAGCAATTATCATCATGAGAACGCTGCCGCTGAAACGGTAAAGGGTTTTCCCCTTAAATTCAAGCTCGTCCAAATATGCGGATATTTTTTTCAGCAGCTTGTCGGAATGGATATGTCCAAAGGCTTCGTTCAAGGTGCTGACGTTGGTGACCTTAAAAGCTACCACCGCCCCCGAACGTCCGTTATTCAGACGGTGCTGCAAGTCATGATCCAAGGCGGCACGGTTGGAGATCTCCAAAAGGGGATCGGTATAAGCCATTTTTTTGAGGCGATTGTTCTGCTCTCTCAGCGCAATGTCCATATTGCAGCGGATAAGCATGGTGGAGATGATCTGCGAAATGTTCCGCAGCAGCTTTTTGTCTGCGCTGCTCCATATTCTCTCCTGCTTTATTGTCTCATAGAATATCAGACCCACGAACTTTCCGTTTTCCGCTAACTGCGACACAACAAAGGACTTGATACCCACCTTCTGTGTCTCGGTAAAGCCGCTGTTGGAAAAATATGTATCGCAGTAGTTCAGCTCTTCCATAAGATTGGGGTTTTCGTCGACTTTAAAGAGGTAGTCCACATCAATACCCTTTGCCGACCATTCCTTATTGATAGCGGTATAGCCGGTGTCGGAATCGTAGTGATAGAGGGAAACGCGGTCAAGCTTCAAGTACTCTCCCACCAGCCTGATGACCTCGGTGAGAGCCTCGTCCGCGTTGTTATTTTCAAGAATAATGGTATATATGTTATTGAGAAGAATTTGCTGTTCAATATTGCTGCCAAGCTGCTGATTGGCAGTCTTTGAATTTTCCATTTCGGCATACAAAACCAAAATGGCGTTAGCGATCTGTGAAACAGTCTCTGCCAGCACCTTGTGCAGCGGACGGATCCTTTCCAGAACCTCGGGATCATCGGAAGCCACAGTCCAAACAGCCATTAAGCGGTGGTTGCATCTTATTTCTTCGCTTATTTTATTCTTAAATTTCTTCAGGGAAATTACATTGCCCTTTTCGTCAGCAGGAGAGAGCATCAATTCACCGTCTTTGTTGTAAATAGCGGAGTGAACGCCGTTGGTCACCGTCAAAGCCTGCTGTATTCTCAAAAGGTAGTCCTCGCCTAAGATCTCGTCAAGGGAGTCGTCCTGTATATCAACTTCTTTTTCGGCGATAATGTCTTTTTTCTTCTTAACTCCGTCTATGCCAAACTCATTTTCAGAAGCGTCCAGATATTCGGAAACGTCGATCATTGAGCCTGTGAGATATTCGGAGCGGTTGAAGGCATCTTTTTTCACCGAGCAGTTGAGAGACACCCAGCGGTAGTCGTCCTCCACCCTGACGCGGCAGTGAGCGTCGAGGGTTTTCTTTCGCCCCGAAACAATTTCGCTGAAAGCGTCGGCGAGGGCGGGGAAATCGTCTGCGTAGATAACTTCCCTAAGGTTCATTCTCTTGTCCTTTTTGCTGAGATTATGGTATTTGTCCAAAAGAGTTATGGGAATATCTCTTGTGAGGTCAATTCTTATGTTCACGCATTTCGATTCACGGAATGCGATGTCAAGACCGCTCATTTTTACCGTCCTTTACAATGACTTTTTTATAATAAATTATTGGTTGATTTAAATCGCAGAATAAAAAGCACATTGCTATTCCATTCTTAGATACATTTTACCATATTTTTTCTACTTTTGCAACTGTTTTTGTGTATTTTAACGCAATTATTTTGTAAAAATTTTGTGAAACAAGTCTGAAAATTCGTATAACTGTCTTAACCGCACGAATTTCAAAGAATCACTTGAAACTGCATTTTTCTGCTTGAAAACCTGGCAAAAAAATACAGTTTCTCTGAGTTCGGATTTTTTGCCCAATTCTTCAAGCAAAAAATTCGAACTCAGTTAAAGCGGCTTGCTGCATGTACTTCTCGGCAAGCCGAGAAGTACCTAATAGCTCAAGATTGTAAATTTGCCCGGTTTTTCGTACTGATCCCACAGCTTTAAAAGGGATCAGTACCACGAATCTTAAAATCTTGGCGGTTTTGAAATTTTTTTAAATCAGTCAATTACTGCCAACATTCCTTAAAAGCGGATCTCCACTCTCACATCTTCCCGAAAAGCGGGCTTTCACCCGGTCCACCTTTCCCGAGAGAACCATAAATCAACACCAAGTTTCTTGGGAGCATAAAAAAGGGACTGCCTTTTGCAGTCCCATTTTAATAACTTATTTACAGCGCCTGATCATCAAAAGACTTATCAGCCATTATCCTTATTATTGCCAAACTCCTCATCCAGCTTCTTCTGGTTCTCAGCCAGACCGGAATTGATCTCATCAATAACGGAAGGCTTATGTATTCTGTCGTATTCCTTTTCGGCAGCGGTCTTTTCCTTTGTTTCGGTTTCGGTTGTGGTTTCGGTCTTTTCTGACTCTGTCTTGTCATCTTCGCTTGTATGACCGAATTCCTTATCCAGCTTCTTCTGATTCTCGGCAAGCTGATCGTTGATCTTGTCAATAATAGCACGGGTATCTCTGTCGGTGTCCTCGCTTGCAAGAGCGTTGCTGATGCGGGAGCTGAGGGTGTTATTCATCATGCTGATGCTTGAAGAAAGGTTGGAGAGCTTTTCCTCTTTATCGGAGGTGTCAAGACCTCTGATCTTGTCAAGCTGAATTTCGGAAGCAAGAACGCGAGCCTCTTTCTGAGACTGGCTGCTTGCGCTGAGCAGTAATCTCATGGAAGAAACGTCATTGCCCAAAAGTCCGGAGAAGCTTGAAGAATCGGTATTTGTACCCAGCATACCGTTGATAAGGCTGCTTGCGTTGGCAATATTTGCGGAAACGCTTGAAGCTGCGCTCATTGCGCTTTTGATCTTAGCAACCTGCTTTTCCTTTTGCGCGTCGGTCATCGTGGTATCGCTTTCAAGATCGCTGAGCTGTTCGCTTAGTCTGCTTAAAGAAGAGCTTGCAACGGAGTTTCCGCTTACGCTTGAAGATCCCGAATTCATAAGGCTGTTGATAGAACTCATAATAATGTTCCTCCTCGGTTATTCCGATATGTTAATTTTTGGGTTATACAATTCATCAATAATAATATCGGCTTTAATTAAGAATAGTTTAGCATTTTTTCCTGAATTTGTCAACCGAAAATCCCGAATTTTTTATATTTATTTTTGTGCATTATAACTAACAGGACTGTTTTTCACAGCCCTGTTAATATCATTCAGCGATAGCGTTCAATATCCGTATCCTCACCGTGCCATGCAGGAATGGAAGGACCTGTAAATCCCGTGCTGACAAAAGGATAAACAAACTTAGCGTCATTGGGATAAGCGGTAATAGGAAAAGCCGTTTCAATGGGAAGGTTCAGGCTGTTTTTAGCATTCCTGTCCTTTCTCTCTCCCATGTCAAGCCTTTCCCTTTTCTCCAGCTCGTCAAGCTCTCCGAATCGGTTTTTCGGCAATTTATCACTGTGACCCGTTACCATAACATTCACGCTCCTTTCGACATTATTTTCTGCCAAAAGGAGCGAAAAATGCTATAAATGCAAAACTTTTCGTATTTGCTAAATTTTGTTATTCGTCCGCGGTTTTCTTCATAGCGGAAGTAGTCCTCTGCGCCATAACCAGCCTGTAATAAACGCCCTTTCTTCCCATAAGCTCAGTATGTGAGCCGATCTCGGCGACCTTGCCCTTGTCAAGGACGATAAGCCTGTCGGCGCTGCTTAAAGTGGAAAGTCTGTGTGCAATGGCAATGGTAGTCCTTCCCTTGATAAGGCGGTTCAAAGCGGTCTGTATCTGCTTTTCCGTCTGTGTGTCAAGGCTTGCGGTGGCTTCGTCCAGGATAAGTATCTTAGGATCACGCAGAATGGCTCTTGCAATAGCCACTCTCTGCCGCTCGCCCCCTGAAAGGCTGTAACCCTTTTCACCAACATAAGTATTGTAGCCGTCGGGGAGTCTTGTTATAAAACCGTGGGCGTCTGCGATCTTCGCTGCCGCTATAATTTCCTCAAAAGTAGCATCGGGCTTTGAATAGGCAATGTTTTCCATTACCGTGCCGTTAAAGAGGAAGGTCTCCTGCAAAACCACGCCCAGTCTGCTGTGAAGAGATTCCGCGGACATTTCCCTAAGATCCGTTCCGTCGATCTTGATTGAACCGTAGGTGGGATCGTAAAGACGCATCAGAAGGTTTATCAGCGTAGATTTACCCACGCCCGAGTGACCTACTATACCTATCATCTCACCCTGCTTTATCTCAAAGGAAATGTTTTTGAGAACGGGGTTGTATGCGGTGTAGCCGAAGGAAACGTTGTCAAAGGTGATATTTCCGTCAATGTCGCATTCTACCGCATTTTCCGATTCGGTAAGGTCAATGGGTTCGTCTAAGATCTCAAACACCTTTCCCGCAGAAACCATAGCTTGGGTAAGTGTTCGGGGAAGCTGTATCAGCCAGTAAACAGGGCCGTACATCATGGAAGCGTAGCCTGTGAACTGCACAAATTCACCCAAAGTAATGGTGAAGTTCATAACATATTTAGCGCCGAAGTACAGCATCAGCATTTCGCCTATTGCCAAAATATAGCGCATTATGGGGTACAGCAGATACCAGGTGCATTCCGCTTTTGCAAGGTTTTTGGATACTGTGTAGGAAATGCCCTCGTAACGTTTTATCTCCCTTTCCTCACTGCCGTAGCTTTTTACCACTCTTGCGCCCGAAATTACGTCATTAAGGTATTTGGAGGAATCGCAGGTCTTTCTCCACCAACGCTGGTAGCCTGCGCCTATTCTCTGCATTATCTTCTGTGCCACCCAGCCTGCTATTGGTAAGGGAATGATTACCATTAAAGCAAGCTTCCAGTTGGTGACGAACATAATTACCGCCAAAACGATAAGGGCAGCCACATTAAGGATCATCTGCCTGCCGTTTCCCGTCATAAAGTTCTGCAAAACTCTTGCATCGTCGCTCAAACGGCGTATGATCTCGCCCGAGGTGCGGCGGGCAAAGGACTTCATAGAAATAAGCTGAACCTTGTCAAACAAGTCCTTGCGCAGATCCCTTATAAATCTTGTGGAAAGCTTAATGTTTATCCTCCACGCCGCAAAGTCAAAAATACAGGTTATTACCGACAAAGCCACTATCATTATGGCAATTTGGGTAAATAGCTGCAGATCAGCGCCCTCGCCGATGCCAACATCGTCAACCACACGCTTGTACAGCATAGGCATAATGATATTTGCGCCGTAAGACAGTATGGCTAAAATTGTTACGGCCAAAAATGGTACTTTATACCTCATCATTCTGTTAATGAGCTTTTTCACCGTTCCCGTGCGCTTGGCGCAGAATGGACATTCCGCCATTCCCTCGATCTTTGCGCCGCATTTGGGGCAGTTGGGTTCTTCCGTGTCGCTTGCCTCAGCGAGATTTCCTGTCTTAGCGTAGAAATCGAGTATCTTTGCCAGCTCGGCAAAGCGTATGTAGTGAGTCTGGCTGAAACAGCAGAACAGCTCCCACTTGCTGTTGTCTCTGCGCCTTCCGCGGAGCATTGAGCTGCCCGACTGACGAAAAACCTCAAAGCTGTAATAATCCTTTATTTCAAGGGTTTTCATTAACCCATTTTCACCGTAAACGTACATTTTATCGCGGTCTGCCATAAAATGACCTTTTGTCAGCTTGCCCTCCTCGGTGATGTCGAAGGGCAGGCTGAATAATATATCCTTGGGATCGTTCTTGTAATCCCTCGGAAGTGATATTTTTAAATTCATTCTAAGTCACCTATATTTTATCAGTTGTGCTAATTTATTGTTCTCTCAGGAAACTTGGTGGTAATTTACTGATTTGAAAAGAATTTCAAAACCACAAACTTTTTAAAATTGCAAGCAATTTTAAAAAGTTTGTTATCCGACCGAGCTTGGAGTTTTGCTTGAAAAACCGGGCAAAACTCCAAGCTCGGTCGATTTTTGAAATTCGTGCTATCAGCAAACTTGTACTGATTTCTCACACGCTTTCAGAAAAGCTGTGATAATTTTTATGCCAACAATCAGACAAACAGTTCAAGTTTCTTATTGCTGCTTCCGTCCAGCTTATTCAGATCGGGAACCTGATACTTGTTTCCGTCGGAATCGGTAACGGTGAGAATTCCGCTGGTATTGAGGCGGAAGTTAGTCCACCAGTCATTAACCGCGATCTTCTTCCGTCCTGCGGTAGTCTCCGCGTCAACAAACAGATATCCCATTCTGTTGTCGCGGATAGAGTAAATTTTTGTAATAATCGGAATATAGTAGCGGAAATCAAGGTAATCCTCGCAAAGCTGTCTCTGCTCGTCGCTCATGTCCTTTAAGTCCTTTATTACGCCTATTTCTATCCACTCCTCCTCGTTGTTCCTGAAAGCAACGCTGATGTAGGTATCAAGGCAGTAAAAGGGCTGTAAGCGGGTCAGGCTCACTTCCTCGTACTTATTGCCCTCGTATTCGGCAAAGAGGTAGCCGCTGTCTTTCTTTTCCAGCTTAAGCTTATTTACGTCTATTATTTTTAAAGTGTCTATTGAAAAATCGTCAACTTTATAATTATTCATAAAAAATCCTTTCTCTTAAAGAAACAGTCAATCCATAGATATGGTTTTAAGAGCCTCTGCCTGTAATTTATACAGCTCAAAATACTTGCCCTTTTGGTGGATAAGCTCGTCATGGGTGCCTGTTTCCTTGACCTCGCCGTTTTCGATAACGCAGAGCATATCCGCATCTCTGAGGGTGGAAAGTCTGTGGGCAATGGCGATAACTGTTCTTCCCTTTTTAAGGTTGTCTATGGCATTCTGGATCTTGCGCTCGGTGCGTGTATCCATGGAAGCTGTGGCTTCGTCTAAGATCAGTATGTTGGGCTTCTGAATAAGCGCTCTTGCTATGGAAATACGCTGTCTTTCTCCTCCCGACAGATCCGCGCCGCCGCTGCCTATCACCGTATCATAGCCGTCAGGCAGCTTCAGGATAAAGTCGTGAGCGTTGGCGCTTTTTGCCGCTTCGATCACCTCGTCAAGGGTCGCTTCGGGACGGGCATAGCGGATATTGTCAGCAACCGTTCCCATAAAGATATATGTCTCCTGAGAAACTATGCCTATACTTCTTCTCAGATCCTCAAAAGCTATATCGCGGACGCTTATACCGTCTATTGTAATAGTGCCGTTGGTGGTGTCGTACAGTCTTGAAATAAGGTTTATCAGGGTGGATTTGCCTGCGCCTGTTTTGCCCACTATTCCGTAAAACTGTCCTGCCTTGATATCCATGGAAAGATCTTTAAGTACGGCTATTCCCGCTTCGTACTCAAAGCTTACGTTTTTCAGAACAATATCGCCCTTTAAGCCCTCGGCACCCACCTTTGCGGGATTTTCGGGGGGCTTTACGGTGGGCTTGCTGTCCATTATCTCAAAAATTCTTGAAGCCGCGTCAAGACAGCGTGAAAGGTCGTCGCCTGCCCATATCATAAAGTACATAGGCTCCATCATCATTCCCAGATATCCTGTCATCAGCATAAGCTCTCCCAAGCCGATTTTTCCTGTGACAACAAGGTAATATCCGAAAACGGTCATAATTGCGCCGCCGATTATAAAGACGGAGTTCTGCCCAAATTCAAAATTCGCTCCTCTGACTCTGCAAGCCACATCAGCGGTATAAACTTTTCCAAGGCTTTTTCCGAAGCGGGATTTCTCCTGCTCCTCTCTCGCAAAAGCCTTTACCACACGGTGTCCGTTTACCGAATCGTTAAGATTGGAACGCATTGTTCTCATAGAAAGGTTTATTCCTCTCCAAAGCCTCCGCTGTCCCTTCATAAACCACACCTCTGAAAGAGCGATAACCACGATCATTCCCACAACGCACGACGCAAGAACGGGGGACATTATAAACATCAGTATGCTCATGGATATCAGCTTTACAATACATACAATGCCGTAAGGAACAATGTTGCAGAAAAATCCGCTTACCTCTTCCGCATCGCCGTCTACACGGGTCATAAGAGAGCCCGTCTGCTTTGATGTAAAAAAGGGCAGAGATAAATGCTGCATGGCATGGTAAACCTTGGTTCTCAGGCTGTGCATTACCTTTGTTACCGCCTTGGTGAACACAATTCCGTAGAGGGTTTGAAGCAGCATGGATACCACCAAAAAGCCCGCCACCATGATAATGGCAAAAAGCACCTCACCGTAACGCTCGCCCGCCGCATCTAACACCTCGTCGTACAAAAACGCTGTACTGAAATAAGGGGAAATTACCGACAAAGCCGCCGACAATATCATCATAAACATTATCATAACGGTTTGCGCCTTGTACTCGCCGAAAAGACCGAAAAGCCTTTTGAATATCGAAGACTTTTTGACGCAGTAGGGGCAGAATTTTCTGTTGGGGTCGGGGTATTTCTGTCCGCATTTAGGGCAGAAGGGGCTGTTTTCCGCTAAGGGGGTGTCATCTATCTCCTCTTTTTTCACCGTCATATTGTAGCGGCGGGAAAACTGCTCCGCCTTCTCAGAAAAGCCCGACGAAAAGCGGCTTAACCATACCTTTTCTCCCTCGGGTCTGTCCTCGTCTTTTGGAGGCTCTTCGCCCTTTTCCTCCGCTGACTTTTTGGCTTGTTCAAAGGCGTCCTCACCCTCCGCCTTCATTTTTCCCATAAGGCGGCAGGTGTGACGGTAGCGATCCACATACAGCTCTTTAAGCTCCTCCATACTGTATTCCTTATATTCTTTGAAATCAAATACAGTGCGGAATTTCTTCTTTTCGCTCACAAGTCTGTCATAGCCGCTGATAACGTATAAATTTTTGCTGTCAAAGGTGAGGTATGTATCATAGTACAAGCCCTCGCCGTTCATATCGCATTTCAGGCAGTACAAAAGGCTGTCGGGGTCAACTCCTCTGTCAGTCAGAGCCTTTAGTGCGCCTTCCGTTAAAGTATCAAAGTATTTCATTCTTAATTTCATTCCTCCCAAGAAAAGCCATAGAGCGAAATTACACGATTTTTTCGATCTCTCTGCTTTTCACACGCAAAAAAGCACAACCGTAAACAGTTACAAAACAGCTACGATCATGCCCGAAGATTTTATCCCGCTTTCTGAGCAGGTCAATAAAGCCCTTTTATTAAAGGACAATAAAGCCTACCTTTTTGCTGACCTTTTGCAGAGTCTTTCTCGATGCCTTGTAAGCCTTTTCGGCTCCCTCTTTCATACACTTTTCAAGGTATGACTTATCGGCAATGATTTGTTTATACCTCTCCTGCATAGGCGCAAGGGAATCGGCAACCGCTTCTCCCACGGCTGTCTTGAAATCTCCGTAGCCTTTTCCTTCAAATTCTCTTTCAATATCCTCAAAGGATCTTTCTGTAACGGCGGCGTAAATGGACATAAGATTCTCTACGCCCTCTTTGCCTTCGCCTCTCCTTACCTCACAGCCGCTGTCGGTAACGGCGCGCTTGAACTTTCTCATAATGGTGTCACGGTCATCAAGTACGAAAATAGTAGCGTTGGGATTATCGTCGGACTTTGACATTTTCTTTGTTGGGTCTGCCAAAGAAGCGATCTTCGCCACCGACTTTACGATATAAGGCTCGGGCACGGTAAAGGTCTCACCGTACAGATTGTTAAATCGGTCCGCAATGTTGCGGGTAAGCTCCAAATGCTGTTTCTGGTCGATGCCCACAGGCACGCAATCGGCTTGATACAGCAAAATATCCGCCGCCATTAACACAGGGTAGGTAAACAAGCCCGCGTTGATGTTCTCGGGGTGTTTCTGAGACTTATCCTTGAATTGGGTCATACGGCTCAATTCACCGAACTGAGTATAGCAGGACAGTATCCAGCTTAATTGGGCGTGGGCTGGATTGTGCCCCTGAACAAATACTATGGACTTTTCGGGGTCGATGCCCATAGCAATCAAAAGCGCATAGCTTTCCGCAGTCTGACGGCGAAGCCTAGCAGGATCCTGTCTTACAGTTATCGAATGCAGATCCACGATGCTGTATGCACAGTCATACTCGTCCTGGAGCTTTACCCAATTCTGCAATGCCCCTAAATAATTTCCCAAATGTGGAACATTTGTGGGCTGGATTCCGCTGAATATGCGTTTTTTCTTGATCTCTTCCATAGTTCTGTCCTCTTTTCGGTTTTGCTGACCTTTTTTATATAGTAAGAGCAACGGTAACGGCATTGCTCTGTTACGCTGAGAATATTTTATCACACATGCGTTTAAAAAGCAATAAACTTTAAGTTTACCTCGTTTAATGCTAAATTTAATACATGGTTTTGGCGACCTTTGCAAGGATCTCAACGCCCTGCTCTATCTGCTCGTCTGTTGGTGTAGAATAGTTAAGCCTGAATCCCAAGGTTTTCTCCCTTGTGTCGGTCAGGAACGCCGTTCCCGGCACCACTGCCACCTTTTCAGCCAAAGCCGCTTTGACGAAAGCCTCCATATCTCCGCAGGGAAGCGTTCCCCAAAGGAACAAGCCGCCCTCGGGCTCGGTAAAGTTAATAGACATAGGCATTGCGAATTTCAGGCTGTTGAGCATAAGATCGCACTTTTTCTTGTATATCAGACGGAGACTTTCCAAATGCTCCTCGAAATTCGTTTCGGTAACGAATCTGTAAGCCACCATTTGCGCCCATATATTGGGGTGAACGGTTGAAGTTTGGAGAGCCACGGTAGCCTTGCTTATAACGGGCTTTTCCGCGATCATATACCCCACTCTTAAGCCCGGGGAAAGCACCTTTGAAAAGCTGCCTGCATAGATCACATGACCCTTTGTGTCAAGGGATTTTATGCTTGGCACATCAACTCCCGCAAATCTCAGATCGCCGTAGGGATTGTCCTCAACCACAAGCACGTTGTACTTATATGCAAGCTCCAAAAGCTGTTTTCTCCGTTCCAAGGACATTGTAACGCCCATAGGGTTCTGGAAATTGGGGATAGTGTAGATAAAGGCGGTGCGGGGGTTTGCCTTTAAAGCTTCCTCTAACTTTTCGGGTATCATTCCGTCGTTATCCATTTCAACCCCCACAAGTCTTGAAGCGTAGGAGCGGAAGGCGTTAAGACTGCCGATAAATGAAGGATTTTCGCAGATAACGGCGTCTCCCTCGTTGCAGAATATCTTTGCGCAGGTCTCAATGGCCTGCTGCGCGCCGCTTGTTATTACAAGCTCGTCCTCCATATCCTTGAAATTGCCCTTTGCGGCCATATCCTTTTTCAGCCAATCGCGGAGCTTGGGATAGCCCTCGGTTATGGAGTACTGGAGGGCGGCTATTGGCTCCTCGGTCAGTATATCGTTGCTGATCCTGCGTATATCGTCAACGGGAAAGGCTTCGGGGGCGGGATTTCCTGCCGCAAAGCTGATCATGGAGGGGTCTGCGGTGGATTTTAGTATCTCTCTTATTGCCGAGGGGGCAACGCCCGATATTCTGTATGAAAACGCGTTCATTTCCTCACTGTCCTTTCCTGTTGTCTTTTATTTGCTCTTTTTTATATGCTATAGTATTGTATCACAAGTCGGGGATAATTTCAAGGGTTTTGGGTGAATTTTTGGGGGCTACTTTTTTGTTTCGGGGTAACGTTTTGAGGAATGAGCGGGTCAAGAAAAGATTGTACATAAGTGTAATTGTTTAAAAGGTGTTTTTTGTGACTTTTGTCAAATCGATATGTGCAGTTTGTCAATTTACTTATTGGTAAAATCTGTTATAATGATAATATACTGAAGTTTTATGCAGTTTTCGCTGCGCGGGATAATAATTTGATTTTTTGCAATACCCACTGTGGGTATTGTGCTTGACGAAGTCAAGCACAATTTGAATGTGAAATTTGCGTGAAACCGGTGTGATGAACTTTTGAAATTTTATTTATGGAGGAAAACCTATGCGAATGAAGAAGATCATTGCAGGAATTGTGGCAAGTGCTTTGACCATTACTTCTGTTGCCGTTACGGGGATAGTTGTTAATGCGGCTGATGAAACATGTCCTGTCAATGTCAAAACTGGATCAATAGCAAAAGGCAAAGAAGTTGCGACCTTTGAAAAAGGAGATGAGTTTTTTTCACAGCTTCTGAATTATGAAACTTTTAACATAAAGTTTCAAATAAGCGAAGAAGTCGCCGCAAATGTTAACGCAAGCGGTCAATGGCAATTAAGTAATGTTTTTTCAATGTTTTTTGAAGACAAGGCAGGAGAATATGATTATAGCGGAAGTACAAATACAGCACAAGTGGGTCTTCCCAATCCTTATGATGGAACAATATTCAATTCAACAGATACTTATACAGCAACCGTTTCAACATCAAAATTGCTTGAAACAGCTAAAGAAGCTTTAGAAACAGATGATGATGAGACCGCAATAGCAAATGCCAAAGTCATTATGCAAGTTGGTTGGGTTGACAGTGTGAATGTCATTTCTGCTGAACTGACAGACCCCATAGACAACGAAAATCCCAAAACTCCCATTGAAGCAACAATTGATTATGCAGAAGTAGAAATTAAAGCAAACGGTATCTATAATTGGCAGGGTTCAACTTCTATCAAGGTTGACGGTTTCTCGGCTGAAACCCTCGGCGATTTTAACGTGTCCACCATGACAGTTAAATTTATAGCAACAGAGGCAACCAGCGGCGGAGAAAGCTTTGATGTGTCAAAAATTTCATATCAAATACAAATTGGCGCACATGACACCAATCCCGATACAACAAGTGAGTGGCCTTGGATAGTGGTAGGCTCCTCTTCTTTTGATGCCGAAACAAACGAGGTTACAGTTACTGCCGACATATCCGCAGCACTTAAAGGTTTTGATTCTGATATCCAATTTACAGGATTTAATCTTATAGTAGCGGTTGCAAAGGATGACGCAGAAGATACAATCGCACTTACGATAGGAAAAGATACATCAGAGAATCCCAAAACTCCCATCGAAACAACTATAGATGAAGCAACAGTAGAAATTGTCGCAAACGGCGAATGGAATTGGCAGGGTTTAACCGCTTTCACGGTTGACGGCTTCTCAGCTGAGACCTTTGGCAATTTTAACGTGTCCAAATTGACAGTTAATTTTAAAGTAGCAAAGGCAACCAGCGGCGGAAAAAGCTTTGACCCGTCAAAAATTTCGTATCAAATACAAATTGGCGCATATGATGAAAGTAATGATAATTATCCTTGGATAGTTGACGGTTCCTCTTCTTTCAATGCCGAAACAAACGAGGTTACTGTTACTGCCAACATAGCTGAAGCAATTAAAAATTATGATTCTGATGTCCAATTTACAGGATTTAAGCTTATAGCCATGGTTCAAACGGCTGACGCAGAGGATACGATTAAACTTTGGATAGGTGAACTTGTGCCAGCAACAGGTGTGGCTCTCAACGAAGACGCCATTACTCTTGAAAAGGACGATACATTTACTCTTAAAGCAACCGTTTCTCCCGATAACAGTTCCGATGAGGTCGTATGGAGCAGCAGCGACAAAACTGTTGCAACCGTTGAAGACGGCGTAGTAACCGCAGTTGGCAAAGGAACAACTACAATAACCGCCAAAGCAGGCGATTTCTCCGCCGAATGCGAGGTTACCGTAACAATATCCGCATCAGCCGTAACACTTAATAAAACCACCCTCGCTCTCGTAAAGGACGAAACATTTACTCTTGAAGCAACAGTTGATCCCTCTAACAGCACCGACAAGGTAGTTTGGAAGAGCAGCGATGAAACAATTGCTACTGTTGAGGACGGCGTTGTTACCGCTGTGGCTACCGGTGAAACAACTATCACAGCCACCGCAGGAAAGGCAACAGCTACCTGCATAGTAAAAGTAACAAACCCCGTTAAGAAAATTACTCTCGATCAAGATTCACTTTTCCTTTTGGTTGACGGTACAGCAAAGCTCACAGCAACCGTTACCCCCGCAGACGCTGACGAAAAGACAGTCACCTGGACAACCAGCGACGAAACTGTAGCAACCGTTGAGGACGGCGTTGTCACCGCAGTCGGCAAGGGTACAGCAACAATTACCGCAAAGGCAGGCGACAAGACCGCAACATGTGAAGTAACCGTTGCCGCTCCCGCAAAAAACATCTACATTGAAGATATTACCATATTGGTAGGCGACGAAAAGACTGTTGTTATCACAGTTGATCCCGAAGGCGCAAATATCTCCAATATAAAGTACGCCTCCTCCGATGAAAGCATCTTCACCGTAACGGACGGAAAGATCAAGGGTGTTAGCAAGGGTACGGCAACTCTTACCGTAACAGCTGCCAACCAGGGTCAGCAAAAGCTTACCGCAGAATGCACAATAACAGTTACAGAAGAGGCTATAGCTGCAACCGAAATCAAGCTCAGCGATACTGCCGTAGAGCTTGAAGTTGACGGCACAAAACCTCTTACCGCAACATTGACCCCTGCAGACAGCACCGATAAGATCACCTGGACTTCCTCCGATGAAACAGTTGTTTCCGTAGATGAAACAGGCAAGATCACCGCTCTTAAGGTAGGCGAAGCAACAATTACCGCTAAGGCTAACGAGACCGTTTCCGCACAGTGCAAGGTAACAGTTGTTGCAAAGACAATTGCTGTAGATTCAATATCTCTCGATAAGACGACCGCAAATCTCAACAAGGGCGATACTCTTGAACTTACAGCCACAGTTAAACCCGATGACGCTACCGACAAGACCGTTACCTGGGCATCAAGCGATGAAAAGGTAGTAACAGTTGACGAAAAGGGCGTTGTCACCGCCATAGGCGCAGGCAAGGCTGTTGTTACCGCTAAGGCAGGCAGCAAGACCGCAACTTGCGAGATCACCGTAACAGTACCCGTAGCAAGCGTAACTCTCAATAAGAACGAGCTTACTCTTGAAAAGGACGGATCCGAGGTACTTACCGCTGTTGTCGCTCCCGAGGACGCAGCAGACAAGACCGTTACCTGGTCATCAAGCAACGCTACCGTTGCTACCGTTGATCAGAGCGGCAAGGTAACAGCTGTGGGAGCAGGTACAGCTACCATTACCGTAGTTTCCAACGCTGACGAAACAAAGAAAGCAACTTGTGTTGTTACCGTGACCGAGCCCGAGCCCGAGCCTGAGATCACAAGCGATACCTCCGACACAAGCGAACCCGATCCCGATGTAACAAGCGGATCCTCCGACGCAAACGAGCCCGATCCCGATGTAACAAGCGGATCCTCCGATGTAAACGAACCCGATCCCGATGTAACAAGCGGATCCTCCGATGTAAACGAGCCCGATCCCGACGTTACAAGCGGATCCTCCGATGTAAACGAGCCCGATCCCGATGAAACAAGCGGATCCTCCGATGTGAACGAGCCTGATCCCGACGTAACAAGCGGATCTTCCAACGAGCCCGATCCCGACGTTACAAGCGGATCTTCCAACGAGCCCGATCCCGACGTTACAAGCGGCACAGATACCTCCAACCCCGAGGAACCCAAGCCCGAAGTTACCGAGGGTGCTGCAAGCGGCGAGACCGATGTCAAGAATGGAACCGACATAAAGATCGAGATCCCCGAGCTTGGCGTAACTCTCGAAGCTAATGCAGAAACATTTGAAGAAGCTGTTTCAAAGATAATTGCCGATGTTGAAATAAAGCTTGCTGATGCGAGCGAAGAGGAAAAGGCTGCTGTAATAGCTGCTGCAATAGAAAGTCTTGCAAATGCTTCCGATGCGGTTTCCGTAAACGAAGTTATCAGCGTTACCCTTAAGGATCAGGACGGAAACACCGTTCAGCCTGTTAACGGCACTACCGTAAAGGTAACACTGCCTCATGACGGCAAGTCCAACTATGTGGCTTATATAGGCGAAAACGATGTTGAATTCATCAAGCTGACAATTGCTGACGGTTATGCTTCCTTTGAAGCAAAGCACTTCTCCGACTACTATCTTGTAAGTCTCTCCGACGACGCGGTAAAGGCTGTTGAGGGAGAAGAGCCTGCAAACACCACAACCGCAGAGTCCGCTTCAAACGGCTCCAACGGCGGCAGCAACCCCTCTACAGGTATTGTTGTAGCAGTCGTTCCTGCAATAGTTTCCGCTGCAGCTGCTATCATCTTCAAGAAGAGAAAGTAAGCTTGCGGAATATGGATCTGACTTACAGAAAGTAATTCGGCTCAATAATATCAAAAGCTCCCCGAGGACGTGTTCCTCGGGGAGTTTTATTTATCTTTATGCTGCTTATATCTTATGTTTTTCAAGCATTCCGAAAAGCTCCTCAATATCCTTGCAGCCGTCATAATTGTCTGTTATTCCGTCTGTGTGATATTGTACACCTTTTGCTTCGTTCCTTTCAAGACAGTTCAGCAAATGCTCCTCGCCGCGGCTTTTTGCAAAAAGGGTAAAGGCTTTGGGTTTCAGCTTGTTCATGATCCCTTTTTGGCAGCTTGCCGCTTCGCCGCATTCATAGCAGTGGGAGAGACCTTTTTGGGCGGCGCATTTCCTTACTTCACACCATTCCCTGCCCGAACAGTCCTCCGCAAGGCAGCCCTTACAATGCTCGTTTTCGGAGCAAAGGCAGCAGGCGAGACCGCAGCTGGCTATGCCAAGTTCTTTTTTCACTTATGTATTCTCCTTTTCGTATATTTCTTTCAGCTCTTTCAGCTTTCTGATGCCGTCCTTGTCCCATTGTGTGATCTTGCCTTCCAGCCACCCGCAGGGGAATTTTTGGCATAGTCCGCAGAATTTTGCGTTGTGGCTTTTACAGCAGGCAAAGATCTCACAGCCTTCTTTCCACAGCGTTACGGATCTTCCCTCCTCGCTAAGACAGCCTTTACATTTGCCGCTTGTGAAATGCTCGCAATCCCAACAGCTTCCGCCGCAGGGGGTGATTTTTGAGAAATCGGTCATAATTTCCGCACCGCCTCACTTTAAGCTGATGTAAATATGTATCTCCGCATTTTCCGGGTCGGCGTTCTGATATTCTTCAAAATCGCAGACAAAGGCGCGGTCTAAGTCCATACCCCACAGCTTTTCCCAGAATGTGCGGACGGCGGTAAGCATATTTCCCCTTACAACAAATTTTGCATATTTGCCTTTGGGGATAGTCATAAGCTTTGCGCCTTGGGGAAGCGCGCCTTCCTTGCTTACCTCGCAGCCAACAGCGACAGTGTATTCGCCCCTTTCGTCATTTTCGTAGTCGGTGTAGATGCCGAGAGCCTTTGCGTTGACCCTGTCGGTGATATTGGGATAGCAGTCGGGGGAGTAGAATTTCTGCCACAAGCCGCCGATGATGCCCGACATTTCGGGGGAGGAGTTGCTTGTTCTTGCGCAAAGTGCGGTCACAAGCTTTTCTTCAAGTTCAACTGTTTCGTAGTCCATTTTGGTGTACCTCTTTCTGATTTGATGAAAGAAGTATAACATAGAAAATGTGACAGCTGTGTGTCATATTTTATGAGAGTTTTTTCAGCTCTGCCAACGCTCCGTAGTGCCTGACTGAAAATTCCTCGGGAGCAATTTCTTCAAGCATTTTAATATGCTCCTTTTCCCATGCGGAAACCTCATCTTCCGTGAGAGACGCTTCGATACCTCTGCACGCTTTGATCCGTCCGTTCCAGCTTTCGCGGGTAAATCTGACGTCCAAGGGGTATTCCTCGCTGTGCATAAGCTGAAATTTTTCATTATAACAAGGGGGAAAGTATATGGGGCGGACTATCTCATTTGCTCCGCTCCAATTTGGATTGTATTTCAGAACGGTTTTTTCGCTTTCCATGGCTATTTTATCCTCAAAGGGAAGCCACGCCATATATAAGAGCAGTATTCTGCCCTCATTTTTCAGCATTCTGTGCAGCTTCGGCATCAACACCTCATGGTCGAAGTACCAGAAGCACTGACAGGCGGTAATTACGTCAAAGCTGTTTTCGGGAAAGACGATTTCCTCCGCAGGCATGGCATAATAGGAAATATCCATGCCATCTGATAAAAGCTTTGCCTGCGCGATCTGATTTTCCGAGGCGTCAACTCCCGTCCAGTCTGCGCCGTAACAATACATATTTCTGGGCAGGACTCCCGTTCCCGTGCCCAGATCAAGGACGCTCTGACCTTTTACGCAAAGTCCTCTGTTTATTGCTTTTTCATAGAACTCCTTTGGGTAAATGTCTCTGAATTTAGCGTAGTCCGAGGAGGTTTTTCCCCAGTCAAAGGGCTTTCCACCGTCTATATCGGATCTTTTCATACTTTCTTGCCCTCCCTAAGCAGATCTCTTACTTCCATTAAACAAAAGCCCAAGAAATTAGTGCCTTTCCAAAGCAAGGGGTTTTCGATATTCTTGTCGTCCATGCTCATGCCGATGCCCCAGATCCTGTCGTAGGGGCTGGCTTCCACCAGAACACGGTCTTTTGTATTCAGTAAAAAGCTTTTCAAGCTCTCATTCTGTGAGAATTTCGCAAGATTGCCCTTAATAACTATCTCACAGCAGTTATTATCCCAAATATCCTGCCTGAAGCCCGATATTTTCCGCCCCAAAGCCTTGTATTGCTTGGGGTGATCGGCTCCCATTATTTCCTGCCTGACCTTTTCATCGGAAAAGAGAACGGCTTTCTGCGCCATCATGTACTGCTCCGCTGTGTGATATTCCACACCGTCAACGGTAAATGAGCAGTCCCACCACTGACTGAAGCAGGCTTTTGTGACCGCCCCGTCAAAGGAGGGAGTGTGTCCCCAAAAGAAAAGGAACTTTAGCTTTTCTCCGCTGTTATACTTCTCTATCAACGCTTCCTTTGTGTACTTCATAAAAACACCTCTGTGTACTTCATAAAAACACCTCTATTCCTTGTATTTGTCGCCGATGCTATTCACCAGCTCTTTAAATTCTTGGCGGAATTGCTGCGGCTCAATTATTTCCGCATGAGCGCCAAAGCCCAAAAGGTACTCGTAAAGAGAGGGTCTGTCCGACCACGAAAAGGTAAGAATGCAGCTGCCGTCGCTTTCAAACTCGGGACATTCCGCCCCCTGGTCGTCTACTACGCGCCATTTTACCGAGCTGTCAAATTTTACGGTAACGGTAACGTCCTCGTTTTCCGAATCGAAATCGCCGCTTTGTATGTAGGGCGGAACTTCCCTTTCGGCGCATTTTTCCTCGGTGATATTCAGATTTGTGAGCCTGGTGAGCTTGAACATGCGGTAATCGTTTCGCAAAAGGCAGTAGCCCCACACATACCAGCTTGACCATTGGAAAACCAGCTTGTACGGCTCGATCTTCCTCTCAGTCTCCCCTGTGGGAGAAAAATATTTAAAGCTTATGATATTTTTATGATCTATGGCGTTTTCGATAACTGCAAAATTTTCCGAGATCCTGTGATTGTTGCATTTGGACAGATCTACTATTATACTTTCCTTAACGTTTACGGGCGCGCATTGGAGCTTATCCATGAGCCTTTTGTAGCGGTTGGTGCCGCCTACGCTGTCAAGACCCTTTATTCCCGCAAGGATCATCTGCATATCTTCATTTGAAAGGAGCGCGCGGTCGATCTTGTAGCCCTCCATTATGTAAAGGCCCCCGTTTTTGCCCCTGGAGGAAACTACCGGGATCCCTGCCATATTTATGGTATCTATGTCGCGGTAAATGGTGCGGGCTGAAACCTCAAACCTTTTTGCAAGCTCTCCTGCGGTAACATTGTCCTTTTGCAGGAGAATGGAGAGAATGCCTATAAGGCGGTCTATTTTCATACTGCCTCCGTTATATTTGAAATATTTGAAATAATTGATATGATTATTGTATCATAAAAATTCGGCAAGTCAAGAGCAAAAGAAAACTCCCCCAAAACATTGACAAATCTTTCCCCAAAAGGTATAATATAATAAATATAGCTTATACGCGGGAGAAACACTTCTCCCATGTGTAAACAAGTTCTTGACGAGGTTATGATAATGGAGATCGGACTGAAGCATAAAAAAGAAATCACCGTCACCGAAAAGGACACCGCCCTTGCTTATGGCAGCGGCAGTTTAGAGGTATTTGCCACACCCGCCATGGCGGCTTTAATGGAAAATACCGCTATGAACTGTGTTGCGCCTTATTTGGGCGAGGGGGAAACTACCGTGGGCACACTGCTTGATATAAAGCATCTGAGCGCCACTCCCGTAGGCTGCACAGTCAGCTGTGAATGCGAGCTTACCGAGATCGACGGCAGGAGGCTTATATTCAAGGTCACAGCAAGCGACAACAAGGCACTTATCGGTGAGGGAACACACGAGCGGTTTATTGTTCAGGCAGAAAAGTTTATGAGCAAGACCAAGACTAAATTGGACTAAAGCAATTCCTGATCAAATCAAAGAAATTACCGTAATACTGATTCTTGATCATACAATAGACAAAGTCTATTGTATGATGCCGCCATTCAGACGGCTGTCAAGATCAAAGATTTTGACAGAATTAGTATTTAACTAACTTTCTTGGCGGTTTCACCGCCAACGCCGTGCATAGCACGGCGAATCATACTGTAGACATAGTCTGCAGTATGATAAAGAAATAGTATAAAACGATCAATGGCAAATCAATTTATAGCAATTCAGGATAAATCAATTTCAGAGAGGGCAACAACAAAACTATGAAAAACAAAGTATTTTATCTCAACAACGAAAAAACGGCTTATGTAAAGGCATACCTTTTGGATAAGGTGGAAAGCGTTCCTTTCGGCAACGCCCGCCCCGCCATTCTCATCTTCCCCGGCGGTGGTTATCAGTACTGCTCCGAGAGAGAGGGCGAGCCTATCGCTATGCGCTATCTTGCAGAGGGCTACAATGCCTTTGTGCTTTACTACTCATGCGGCAGAAAATTCCCCACTCCCATTATAAACGCAGCTTACGCTATGTACAAGATCAGAGCAAGAGCAGAGGAATTCGACATTGACCGCGACAAGATAGCTGTCTGGGGCGCCAGCGCAGGCGGTCATCTTGCAGGCTGCCTTGCTACCATGTGGGGAGACGCCGCTATCGTGAACGCTGTGGGCTGCGAGCCTATGGATATACGTCCCAACGCCGCTGTGCTGAACTACCCCGTTATCAGCGGTATCACCTCTCCTCATAAGGGCAGCTTTGAGGTGCTTTTGGGCGAGAATCCCACATCATCACAGCTTTCAAAGCTTTCTCTTGAAAACAGAGTTACTCCCAAAACTCCCCCATGCTTTGTGTGGTGCACTGCTAATGACGACTGCGTTTCTGCCCACAATAGCCTTGTTTTCGCAAAAGCATGCGTTTCCAATAAGGTACCATGCGAGCTGCACATGTTTGACGAGGGTCCTCACGGACTTTCCGACTGCTCCAAGAATACGGGCTGGAACGAGTACTTCTACAACGACAACTGTAAGCAGTGGATAAAGATGTCTATTGCTTTCCTTGAAAAATATATGAAGATATGACATTAAAAGAATCTGTTGAGCGCGCTTTCGGCGAGGACGGTCACAGCCTTATCATACAATTTCTGCTTGATGAGGAATTAGCGGACTGCACAGACGACGGCGAGCGTTGGCGTACACTTTTTGAAAAATGCGACCGTTTTGAAAAAGGTCATCTTCTGTGGTCGGAAGAAACCTATATAGACGGCATCAACGGCTGGCACCTGAGTATTCGGGCAGGTAGGTTTGTCCCGCCCGGCCACACTGACGATATTCGGGCGTATCTTTACTATACGAGCCTGCTGATGCTGCTGCGCTATGATTACTACGACACACCCGACAGCAGACAGGAAGTTATTGACCGTCACACAAATTCAACTCAATGGAAGGACAGCTATTCCTGCGGCTTTGATATTGAGTTTTATTTGGAATCGGGCTATTGGGAGCTTACACGGTCGGAGCTTTTAGAGGAGCTGGGCGGCTTTTGGAGAACCTCTTGGGGAAAATGGCAGAAATACCAAGACGACAGGACAAACAATCCCGAGTATGTTAAGGCAATGAAGGTCAATTACCCAAAGTTCAAGAAGATATTGGATCGTTTGGACAATGAGATCGGCGGCTGTCAGGCGGCACGAATGAACCGACACGGCGGAGACGAGACCGTGTGGTATTTCGTAAAGACTGAGGACGGATTTTTTGTTATATACATATCAGACGCTATGTGAGCTTTATTTAAAAGAGGAAAAATGATAGTCAGAACAAAGTACAAAATTTATCAGTTTGTTTTGGAATGGGTCACCCTGGGAGCGGCGGTTTTATGGTTAATTGCCGCTCTTATTTTGCTGAATAATTACTGCGATCAGGAAAACGAGATCCTCAAAAGAAATCTGCTGATGATGAGCATTATAACAGACGCGCTGTCCTACCTGGGGTTTACCCATATGAGCTTTCTGCCCCACGGCAACGCACTGATAAACAACAAAAAATACAGACAGGCGGAAAAAGCTTATCAGTACCGCCGCGAAAGCACGCTGAGGACCTGCGCACTGATCGCGAAGATAGTTTTTGTCTGTATCTGTATTTTTATGGGAGTGTACAAGTACATTTTCCAAGGCTGAAAAGGGTATTTTTAACAGTTAGACTTTATAGAAAGAGAGATCACTGCAATGGAGAAAAAGCCATTTATTACCAAAGAAAAAATAGAGGAGATAGCAAAGGTATATCCCACCCCCTTCCACATCTACGACGAAAAGGGCATAAGAGAAAACGCAAGACGGCTAAAGGAAGCCTTTTCCTGGAACAAGGGCTACCGCGAGTATTTTGCGGTAAAAGCCACCCCAAACCCTTTCCTTATGGAGATACTTATGGAGGAGGGCTGCGGCTTTGACTGCTCCTCCTACACCGAGCTTATGCTTTCCGACAGGGTTGGGGCAGAAGGTCATGACATTATGTTCAGCTCCAACGCTACGCCTGATGAGGATTTTCTTTTAGCGAGAAAGTTGGGGGCGCAGATAAATCTTGACGATTTCACCCATATAAGTATACTTGACAAGCTCTGCGGCATTCCCGAAACCATAAGCTGCCGCTACAATCCCGGCGGAGAGTTCAAGACCTCGGAAACAGGCAATGTTATGGATACTCCCAAGGACGCAAAGTACGGCTTTACCCACGATCAGATAATCGAGGGCTACAAAATTTTAAAGGACAAGGGCGCAAAACGGTTCGGAATGCACGCTTTCCTTGCCAGCAACACTCTCACCAACGATTATTACCCTGTTTTAGCTGAGATCATGTTCAAGACCGCTGTGGAGATAAAGGAAAAAGCAGGGGTGTCTTTAAGCTTCATCAACCTTTCTGGAGGAATAGGCATTCCCTACCGCCCCGACCAGCCTGCCAACGACATAGCAGTTATCGGCAAGAGAGTCAGGGAGGTTTATGAAAAGGTCTTAGTTCCCGCAGGTCTCGGCGACGTGGCTATATACACCGAGCTGGGAAGGTTTATGTTAGCGCCCTACGGTCACCTTGTAGCAAAGGCTATCCGTGAAAAGCACATCTACAAGGAATATATCGGGCTTGACGCCTGCGCGGCAAACCTTATGCGGCCTGCGGTGTACGGCGCTTATCATCACATTACCGTTGCGGGAAAGGAAAATCAGCCCTGCAACTACAAATACGATATTACCGGCGGTCTTTGCGAAAACTGCGACAAGTTTGCGGTGGACAGACTGCTGCCCAAGATAGATATGGGGGATTATATCGTGATCCACGACACAGGCGCCCACGGCTTTTCCATGGGATATAACTATAACGGAAAGCTGCGCAGCGCGGAAATTCTCCTGAGACCCGACGGAAGCTTTAAGCTTATAAGAAGAGCGGAGAGACCCGAGGACTATTTCGCCACCTTTGACCTTGACGAGAAGTATAAATTTTGATTTGATATACTAAGAGGTATATTATTGTTATATATTATAATAGTATACCTGATACCGGATTTATCGCCCAATCTGAGATCCATAAAATGGATAGTAAGTATGTTATAATATCAAAAGCCCATAAAGAGCGGTTTTAGAGGCGCAATAAGGAATAGTTTCAAAAATTTTTAAAAATTTTTAAATTTGTGCTAAAGTTTTCCTTGAAAGTGCCGATATTAAATTCAGTAAAGCAAGAATGAACTTTTATGAACATTGGTTACTTGCTTTTACGGATCGGTTACATTTAACATATTGGTTAAAAGTAACTTAGGTGAATATCATTTTTTGGTTGATATGTTAATTGAAAAAAGTGGTAAAATATGGTATGCTTCCTTTAGTTGGTATACGATATACGGTGTAACATATCACATCATATCTTAGGAGAAATATAAATGGCTGAAGCTGAGAAAAAGAAAAATAAAACCCTTTTAATTGTCATCATTGTTTTGGCTGTTCTTATAATTGCGGGATTGACAACTGTTATTGTTTTGCTTTTGAATAAGGATGATAAGCCTATTCAGGACAACAATAATAACGGCGGCTTGATAGATTATCAGCCGGGAGTTATCGGTGTTAATGTTGATGACTTCCAAGCAGAATTTGACCAGGCTGTTAAGGACATGCAGAACAGCTCAATCGGAATAATTTTTAACAACTATGCGGTAAGTGAAGACGGAAAAAACTTTAAGTGTTATTTAGGTAATGCGGAAGGAAACGGAAAGGATATATACTTTAACATATATAAAGACATATCATTTTCAGAGCAGATTTTACTAACAGGATTGATACCTCCGGGATCAGGTATCGATACTTTTGAATCGGAAATAGATTTAGATCCCGGACAATATGAGGCTGTTCTCGTCCTTACAAAGGTGGATGACGATCATTCGACTATTCTTACGCAAACGAATGTTCAGATTACACTTCAAGTAAATGGATGATTTCAGAATAAAAAATTTATCATGGAGGATTAAGTAATGAAGAAAAAGCAAATTTTAGCTGCATTGCTTGCAGCTGCATGTGCCGTTTCTATGGCAGTTCCTACATTTGCATTGACCGAAGAAGATAAGGATGCGATTGATGCGGCTGCTCAAGAAAAGGCAGACGGAAACGGTGGCACTGTGGTTTCCAACAGTGGTTCAACAAATGTAACTGTAGACACTGAAGTTCAAAAGCCTACACTTGCCGTTGTTCTTCCCACAACCGTAAAGGTGTTTGTAAACCCCTATAGAGCTGAGGTTGCAGTACATTATACTGACCCTGCTGATCCTAGCACTGCAGATAGATATTCTATCGACACGGTTTTAAGCCCTGAAATGGAAGTTAATAACTTCTCCGACTGTGCAGTTAAGATCGGCGTTAAAGGTTCATTTTTAACATATCAGTATTTGAGCTCTGCTGCAGACTTGAACGAAATTGAACCAGATGCTGCTACTGATGCAACAGGCTTAGCAATCACCGGATGGAATACTTTGTCCGGTACTGTTGACAATACTAAGCTTTATGCAGATACAAATACTATTACAACTGCTAAGAACTACTATGCTAAGGTAACTGTAGGTGACACAGCTCAATACAGACTCGTTACCGTTAAAAAGACTAACGCTGTTACCACTGCCGGCAAGGAAGCTCCTGCTAAGCTTGAGATTACCGGTTATACAGCAAGCAAGACCATTAAGGTTGGTACTGCTGCTATTAAGGACGAAGATACAGAAAAGAACAACACAATCTTTATGTATGTTGAAGGTTCTTTGGAAAGCGGCGTATATCCCGCTTACGCAAAGAGTGTTGCAGGTGTTAAGGACACCAAGACAGGTAACATAAGCAAGACAGGTCAGTTTGCTCTTTCTGCTAAGGAAGCATCTCAGGCTGTTCTTTACTTAGAGGGCGGTAATGTAACAGGTGGAACTGCAACCGGAACAACAGGTTACATCAGAGTTAGCGGTAATGCTGCTACTGCTCCTACAGTAACTTGGTCTGAATTAGAGGCAACTGATGGTTTTGAAACTCCTTTCGTATTCACAGTTGATCCCGTTGCTAACCCCAAGGACAATGGTCCCCAGATTACAAAATTAACATATCCCAGCAGCACTGAGGTAACACCTGCTTCAGGTAAGTACAACATTAGTATTTCTGCTGCTACTACTACTGCACAGACAATAGCTATTACTACTGATGCTGCAACTGCAAAATTAGTTTCTGATAATGCTGTTGCTGGAAAGTATAAGTCTGCATCTGCAACTACAGGCAATGTTAAATTCACATTGGATTCAGCAGCTTCCGGCGATAAGTTTGATCTTGTATTTGAACTTGCTTCCAAGTATGGTGTAACAAGCACATATACTATCAGTGTTACAGTAACTGACTAAATCAAACTTTAAACTTATAGTTTAATTCAACAAACCCCCGAAATTCGGGGGTTTGTTTTTATTGTAAAAAATTATAGCAAGCAACTGCCCATATCCTCAGGAAGCTCACATTCAAGCTCCATTTCTACCCGACTTATAGAGTGGTGAACAAACTTTATATACATACCCGTAATGAAGAGCGTGACGGTTTATCTCACTACAATATTTTGATGTTTGGAAAAATGAGCTGATTATTGATTTTTTGCTCTTTGTGTGATAAACTTTAGTTGCAGGAGAATAGACCCATGAGATTGATTTTTAGAGGGTTTTATGGTAGAATATATATATGATAGTGGTATATTAATATCATAATGAGGTGAACATATTGATCATAAGGCACGAAGACCTTGTAGGCACTTTTGAACAAAGGAAAGCATTGGTAGCACAGTTTAATCTGATGGACGATACTTTCTTTTCGGTAGTTATGGGGCATAACGATGCGGCGGAATATCTTCTTACGGTGCTGCTCGGAAAACCCATAAAAATAATCGAAAATAAAACACAGTATTCCATAAGAAACATTGAAAACCATTCCATTGTATTGGACGCGCTTGTCGAAGATGAGGAACACAATATGTACAATGTTGAAGTGCAAGTGGGCGATAAGAAAAATCACGAAAGAAGAATTCGCTATTACCGCACAGCAATGGATTGGTCGTTTCTCCAAAAAGGAAGGGATTATTCGGAGCTGCCCGAAACATATATGATCTTCATTTCTGATTTTGACCCATTCGAATTGGAAAAGGTACACTATAAAATCGTGCAGTATGTGGAAGGAACACAAAGGGAATATAATAACGGTGTTCATATCCATTACTTCAATACCGTGATAAACGACGGAACTTTTTTATCGGAGCTAATGCAATATTTTAAGGACAGTGACCCCAATAACAAAAAATTCGGGGCGTTGTCAAAGCAAGTAGAATATCTCAAAAATCAAAACGGAGGTGTGGCTGATATGTGCAAGGCTGTGGAAGAATATGCTAAGGAATACGCCAGGGAACGTGAAGAAAAAGGAAAAATAGATACCATTAAAAATATGCTCAAAGACGGACTTAGCATTGAAAAAGCGTTAAAGTATACAGGAATTGACCGACAGACTTATGAAAAATATGCTGGGCAGATGCAATAAAAGAATAAGTCAAGGATTAAAAAATAGAGGCTTATTTAGCTCAAAAAATGGTGGAAAACCGCGAAAAACAGATATGTCAAAGGAGCAAATCAAGTTAATATTAGCGGATTTATTTATTTAAGCACCTTTCCATATCCTCGGGAACACCGCGCTCAAATTCCATAACCTTTTTGGTTATAGGGTGAGCAAGCTTTATATACCCACAATGAAGAGCATGTCTCCCAATCTCCCCACGATCCCCGCCATACAGATCATCTCCCAACAGGGGGTGTCCGATATAAGCCAAATGTACCCGTATCTGGTGAGTACGCCCCGTCCTCAACGAGATCTCCAAAAGCGACTTATTATCAAAGCTCTTTAAGGTCTTATAGTCGGTAACCGCCTCTTGTCCGTCGGAACGCACCACACGTTTTATCATGCTCTCGCATTCTCTCGCAATGGGAGCGTTTATGCTGCCTGCGGGCGGGGTGAGCCCTTGGCATATCGCATAATACAGCTTTTGAGGACGGTTTTGGCACATAATTGCAGCGGAAAGCTTGTTAAGCGCCACAACGCACAATCCCGACGTGTTCCTGTCCAACCTTGTCACTGCTCTGAAAGCGCAGTTGGGAAAGACAGCGGCAAAGTGATTGGCAAGAGTATCGTCATAATGCCCCACACTTTGGTGTATGGGAAGATCAGGCGGCTTGTTCACCACCGCAATATCCTCATCAGAGTACACTATTTCCACCCCGTCGATCTCTTTGGGCACAGCGCTGCTGACCTCATCGGGAAAAACAAGCTCCACAACATCATTTTCCTTTAATAATTGAACAGTAAAAGCGGGACTGCCATTTATGAGCAGTCCCCCATTTTTTAGCATTTTTATAATTTCCCGCGAACAGCCGATGTGAGTAAGGAGAGAGGACGCCTTTTTCCCCTCAAAGCTCTTGTCTGCGGTATATTTAAGGGTTCTCACCGTTTTTGCCCTCTTTTCTTCTCAAAAACTTGCTCTGCTGCGGCATAGGAACGGGCATCTCAAACTCAAACCAGAATACGCTGCCCTGCCCAAGCACGCTGTCACAGCCGAATAAGAAATTGTGGCTGGTGAGAATGCCCTTGACTATGGACAGACCCAAACCCGTGCCCTTTATGCTGCGCTTGTAGTTCTCCGAGCGGTCGATCTTGTAGTACCTGTCCCAAATATAGGGCAGCTTTTCGGGGGGGATACCAAGTCCTCTGTCCGCCACCTCAAACCTTGCGGTACCCGAGTCCTTTCTGTAGAGGCGCACTGTAACAAGCTTGTCCTCGCCGATATAGTTTATGGCATTGTTCACAAGGTTGTAGACTACCTGTTCTATCTTCTGCCGATCCGCGTTTATCAGGATCCCGTCCTCGGCTTCCAGTCTTACCTGATAGTCCTTCATATCGTCAAGGAGCGAAAAGCGGCTTATGATGTCCTTCAGATCATCGGAGAAATCAAAGCTCAGCAGCTCAATAGGCATGACCCCGCTTTCCAGCTTGGAAAGGTTCAGTATATCGGTTACAAGCAGGGTAAGGCGGTCAGTCTCGTCTATAATGACCTGCAGATGCTTTTCACGCTTTTCGGGATTATCCCCCGACAGATCTCTGATCATCTCCGCATAGGCCTTTATCATAGTGAGAGGGGTGCGCAGATCATGTGAAACGTTTGCCATAAGATCCTTTCGGAGAGTTTCGGTCTTGTTGATCTCCTCGGAGGCGGCATTCAGATTTTTGGTGAGAGTGGCGATCTCGTCATACTCGGTTTTCCTTATCTCCATGTGAAAATCGCCTGTGATAAGCTTATCCGCATTTTTTGAGATCTTCACCAGCGGGTTAGCAATGTGGGAGGAGATCATTATAGAAATAATGCAGGCTACCACCAAAACAACGTTGGAGCAGATAAGGGAAATGGCGTTGATGATACTCAGAGTAGTTCCTATAGGCTCGGTATAACCGAAAATAAAGAGATAAGCCACCGTCTCCCCGCCTTTCTGGGCGTAGGTAGCAAGGATAATGCCCTCTGCGTTGTCGGTGTCGGCTTTTGTTATTATAGTGCCGTCCTTTGAATCTGCCAGGGCGGATCGTATATTGTCGCTGACATTCCGCTTAAGAACATCAGTGCCCCCCGATTTTGTGGCGTAGATAGTGCCGTTGTTTATATCGGGAAAGTTTACGATAATATCAAGCTGATTTGAAGTTGCAAGATTTACTACCAGCTTTCGGAGCCCGTTTAAGCTGTCTATGCTGTATGGATCCCAGCTTTCGGCGGCAATTTGTCTTTTTATTGTATTGGCGCAGGATTTGTATTCATTGGTCTTGGTGGCGCTGTAAAAAATAGGGGTAAGGAAAAGCTGGAAAAAAAGCAGCATTCCCATAGTACCCAAAGAAAACGCCACAAAGGTGATCCATATCCTGAACCTGATGCTTCTGAAATATTCCTTTACCGATTCACTGCTCATTTTTTATTCCGCCTCAAATTTATATCCCATACCTCTTAATGTGACAATAAATTTTCTGTAAGGACCTAAATTATTGCGGAGCATTTTTATATGGGTGTCAATGGTACGATCATCTCCGAAGAAATCATAGCCCCAGACCTCCTCCAGGAGCTTGTTGCGTGAAAGGGCTATATTCTTGTTACGCACAAGGTAAAACAGCAGATCATACTCCTTGGGGGTGAGATTTGCCTTTACCCCGTCGATCTTCACGTCTCTTGATGTAAAGTTGATTTCCAGCCCCTCAAAGCTCATTATATCTGCAGGAGAATCGGTCTGCTTGTTTCTCTTTATAATGGCGTTTATTCTCGCCAATACTTCCTTTGGGGAAAAGGGCTTTACCACATAATCGTCAGCTCCTACCTCAAAGCCGAAGAGCTTGTCATACTCCTCACCTCTTGCGGAGAGCATGAGAATAGGCGTCTGCTTCTGCTTGCGTATCTCCTTGCAGGCAGAAATTCCGTCCAGGCGGGGCATCATGATGTCGAGGATAATTATGTCGAAATCCTCCTGCTTTGCAAGCTCCACCGCCTGCATTCCGTCCACCGCTTCCACCACCTGATGACCCTCGTACTCGGCGTACTCTCTCAGAACCTCGCGGATCTTCTGTTCATCGTCCGCAATAAGTATTTTGTACATAAAAACCTCCATATTTTTGGGAAATGTTTTTTTAAAAAAAATAGTTCAGCTTAAAGCTACCGCCTAAACTGAACCCCTTGCACTATTGATCATAGCGATCATGCTAAATCAAATGAGATCATAATGAAAATGTTGGGAGAGGAAATTATGATTAATGTGTCATTAACCACTGTCGGGATCGCTCCCGACGATATTACTATACCCTACTTTTATGATAATCTTGTGACAGGCATTTTAAAATGAGGGGAAAGCTTATTTAAAAAGAATTTTAAAAAGTTTGTTATCCGACCGAGCCGGGAGTTTTTTGAAATTCTTGCTATCAGGCAGTTGTGCGAGTGGTGATCCGCTTTAGGAAAGTTGTGCGAGTGATAACCTGCTTTTAAATGTTACTTATTTTCTTCTTTTTAGCCGTTTCCATTTTTATTTTTTCAAGCTGCTCGATCTCAGACTCCATGACCTTTTTCAGCATGGGGCGGACGGGCTTATATCCGTCAATAATATAGGGCGCGTTTTTTGCATTAAGATCGGGGCCTTTCTTCTTTAATGATACCGGGAGTATAAATTCCGATATTATTGACTTTTCGTTATCAGTAAAAATAAAATCCCCGCCGCAGTCGTCTCTGATGATCTTCTCCGCAAGGTTCCTGCTGAATTCGGCTGCAAGCCTGTCTGACTTGGCAGGATCCTCTTTTCTCGGCTTTGTCTTTATTACAGTTTTGAGAACTCCGTCCTTATCACAGATCACCTGAATGGTTGTGGAAGCCTTTAAGTGAGATAATTTCATGTGACACTTCAAAAGGCTGGCAACTCCGGCCGCCAACAGCCTGTGATCTATCAGCTGATAGCATTTTATATCCGTTACCTTTGCTGACACCTTGCGTTTTACGCCCTTAAGACACTCTTTGGTATCCTCGCAGACAGACAGGAGCAGGCGGGAAACGTTGCAGTTTACCGAGGACTCTGTCTTTTCCGGAAAAAGGTTACTGAAATTCTTTACATCTGTTTCAATGGCGGACAATATCCTGTCACGCCTGTCAGCAAGATCCGCGTTTTCGGATTTCTCTGCGTCGTTATTATTTTTCGACAGCATTTTGTTGATCATTTCCAGCTCTTCAAGCCTTGTCTGGCTTTCCATCAGAAAAAGATTTACATGATCCGCCGCCGAGGTGTTGCTTATCATTTTAAAAACTTGGTATGTGGTCCTTAGGACAGCCGTACAGCCGTCAAAGGTGCGGACTTTTTTGATAAGCGGAGTTATCGTAAGCAGGGCAGCCTCTTTCTGATAGCTCACCTTATAGTGAGTTTCCCCGTTGGGATTGTCCGCCTTTATAATTGAAATATCGAAATCGTTGAAAAATTCCTCGCAGTTTGTCCACTGAAGCTTAAAGTTTTTGTCATAAACAGCGGAAAAACCGTCCAGAGATGACAGATAGCTTGTTAATCCTTTTAAAACAGATGCAACCATTTGGTTCTCCTTTCCTTTATCCGCCTTAGTCTGCTTTTATAGTCTTTTTGGCAATGCTCACCTTGTTTCCGTTTGCGTCGATATAATAGGTTTTGTCTAACTGCGCCGTCAGATTTTTGCGGAAGCCCTCGCGGTACTCGTCGCGCAGAGCCTGCTGTTCTGCTTTTTCTTCCTCTGTAAGTCCCTCGGACTTGGATTTTTTAGCCAAATAATTTATGCGCTCTATTTTGGATCTTTCCATTATTTCACACACTGACCCTTCAATTTATTTCTTTATTTTAAATATATACTTTACTATAATACACTATTTGAGCGATAATTGCAAGCAAATACCGAAAATTTAACTTGTTTTCTTACAAATCTCTGAAAAAAATCCTATCATATTGACTTAATGGGCTTGGAAGTGTATAATATAAAAGTGATTTTTAATGGCAATTTTTGTAAAGGAGTATTATTGTGGCACGAAAAAAGAAAGTCAGCGGGCTGTCCGTTGCGATAGTCTCGTTAAATATAGTCATAGTGGGCATCATAATCCTGCTGATCGCCCTTATCTACCTCCATATCAAGGAGGACACCGGAAATCTTCGGGAGGAAGTTACCACAGTTCCCGCTGTTACTGAGCCTGATGCTTCAGACACCGTAAGCGATCCTCAGCCCTCCGATACACAGCAGAGAGAAGAGACCCAACCCGGGGAAAACACGGAGGAGACCACTGCCGAAACCGAAGAAGATTCCCTTATTTCCCCCACCTACGACCCCGATTTCTTCCAAAACGACCTGTTTGTCGGCGACAGTATCTCTACCGGTCTCTATCTCTATGATTATCTCAAAAAGGAAAATGTCTTTGCGGAAGTGGGTCTTAACCCCGAATCCGCAGCCACAAGAGAAATAGACGGCGAGACCTGCATACAGAGAGCGCAGAGCCTGAACGCCAAGCATATCTATATTATGCTTGGCTCCAACGGTCTGGCTTTCCTGGAACCCGACTATATGGCGTCAAAAATGGGCGAGCTGGTAGACAAGCTGAAAGCCGCCTGCCCCTCAGCCCAGATCTGCGTTATCTCAATTTCCCCCGTGACCAAGGCACATGAAGCGGAGGGCGCGGAAACAATGAGCAAGGTCAACGCGTACAACACTGCTCTTGAAAAGCTTTGCAGCACCAACAACTGCAAGTATGTGGACTTGTGTTCCCTGCTTTTGGACGATGAAGGCTATTTTGCCGACAAGTACGCCGAGGAGGACGGTCTCCACTTCAAGGGAAATACCTACAAATTGCTTTTAAGCACTGCTCAGAAGGCAGTTCAGTGATCATAAAAAGAAAGGATATGAACAAATGAAAATCAGAAACATTATATCGGCTCTGCTGATCCCCGCAATTCTCCTTACAGGCTGCAGCAAGACAGAACAGGGCTCAAACACCGACACCAAGCAGGAACAGACCGACAGCGCCGCCCCCGAGGCGAACGTATCCGCTTCCGATGTGGTAAAGGCAGTTTTAGCAGAGATCTCCATAAACTCCTCTGTGGAAAAGGGCAAGGGCGATCTCGAAAACTATTACGCTTCCCTTGACACAGCCACCGTAGAGGACGCCGCTTTCGCTATGTGCGGTTCCGGGGCGCTGCCCGACGAGATAGCTGTTATCAAGTGCAAGACAGCCGATGACGCAAAGAACGCGGAAGCTGCTTTGAAGTCCAAGCTGGAAAAGCAGAAGGAGCTGTTCAGTACATATACTCCCGATGAGATGTACAAATTGGAGGGCGCGGTAATTTTCACCAAGGGAAATTACGCTGTGTTTATCGCTCTTTCCGATAACGATAAGGCGAAGTCTATCGTTGAGGGTAAGTTGTCTTAAAGTAATATATTGGAAGATTTTACTATTTGTATATTTCATATTTCTGCTAAAAGTATAAATCATCTCGTATTTGACAGATAGTATATTATTTCACAGATCAGGAGATAGTTATGATAGGTGAGAGCATTATTATAACGGCGTTGTTGTTTGTTATTATTCTGACGATGCTGAAATCAAAAAGGAAAAAATGGGCGGTGGCAACTCTGCCCGTGATGCTTTTGCCTGCAATAAATGCCATGGCAAAGCCTTTCTGCGTGTTGGTGCTGAAAATAGATTTCACATTTGTTATCGCAGTGTGGACTATACTTATCGCAGTTATGGCTTCCTGCATCTGGACAGGATTTCTTACCGCTACACTGCTGAACAGGAGAAAAACAAGGCTGGCTTATCTGTTTGGGTGTACCGCTTTTAATATTATTTTGGCGGCGGCGTTTATGTGGAATCATTATCACGCTTTGGGCGGAGAGTTGAAATTCTTTTGAAATTAACTTTTTGTATATTAGGGCTGTAAAAAGACAGCCCTTTATTTTATGCTCCCGGGAAAGTTGTGCTGTTTTATGGTTCTCTTAGGAAAGTTGGCGGTGATTTTGGTTCTCTCAGGGCAGTTGGTGATAATTTTGGTTCTCTCAAGGCAGTTGGCGGTAATTTGCTGATTTAAAAAGAATTTCAAAATTCCGAAAATGAAGCTCAATGGCGCAAGCGCCAAGAGCTTCATTTTCGGAACCGGACAAAATTTTCTTCGAAAATTTTGTCCTTTTTGAAATTCG
>JAAVIE010000079.1 GCA_014799325.1 Oscillospiraceae bacterium | reverse complement strand
TTTGTGAATACGCAACTTTTGTTCACAAAAACGAAAACCTTGTCTGTCCTCACTATTGCAAGGGCTGGTACAGCTTATTCGGAAGTATTCTGAAATATTCCGAATATTCCGAAAAATTAAACTGCTGGAGCGGATTACGAGGCTCGAACTCGCTACCTCCACCTTGGCAAGGTGGCGCTCTACCAGATGAGCTAAATCCGCATTTATATAAACCGCATAAGCGGTATTTTTTGTATCAGTTATTCTCTTTTTAAGAACAAAGTTTATTTTATCACAATATTTTCAACTTGTCAATATTTAATTTTCAAAAATTTACATTTTGGTATTTTTGACAACTATCGCCAAATTATAAGATACGGGTTAGTGCAGAAATTTAAAAATTATCATTGACTACCGAAAAGAAAAGGGGTATACTATATATTATGTGATTTTACGCATATATTATGCAAAAAAGTACTATATAACAGGAGGAATCGCAATGGAAATTCCCGAAATTCTTAAGCAATTATGTGAATTGGGCGGAGCAAGCGGCGGCGAGACCGAAGCCCACGGCACAGTTTTGGAGCTGCTGCAACAATATATGCCCGACGCAAAGGCGGATAAATTCGGCAATATAACTGGCTATCTCGATGACGATGAGAAAAAGCCCTTAGTGCTTCTGGAAGCCCACCTTGACAGGATAGGAATGATAGTTACCAAGATCGACGATGACGGCTTTCTCAAAGTCAGCGGAATGGGCATGGACAGGCGCACCTTGTTGGCGCAGTCGGTGACCGTTTTCTGCGGCGATAAGAAGATCAGGGGTGTTATCTCCACCCTGCCGCCCCACGTTGCCACCGACAGCAGCAAAGCTCCCAAAATGGAGGATATTGCCATTGATATCGGAATGACCAAGGAACAGGCTGAAAAAGTTGTTTCCTTAGGCGACCTTGTACTGATAGACGGTTTCTTTTCCAAGCTGCAGGGCACAAACGTCTGCTCCCCTGCCACAGACGACAGAGCGGGAGTTTGCGCGGTATTGTACGCCCTTGACCTTCTCCAAAAAGAAAAGGAATTACCTTGTAGAATTGCAGTGCTGTTTGCGGCTCAAGAGGAAGTGGGCTGCCGCGGTTCCAAGATAGGCGTTTACGATATGGATCCCGATTACGCGATCGCCACCGACGTTACCTTTGCACAAAGCAACGGCGTTGACCCCTCACAGGCGGGCGAGCTTGGCAAGGGCGCTATGATCGGAGTTTCCGCTTCTTTAAGCAGAGCGGTTTCCCAAAAGCTCATAGGAATTGCCAAAGAAAAAAATATACCCTGGCAGATAGAAGTAATGGGCGGCACCACAGGCACAGACGCGGATTCCATAACAGTAAGCCGCCACGGTATCGCAACGGGGCTTATCTCCATTCCTCAAAGATATATGCACACGCCTTGCGAGGTGGTTGATACCGAGGACATAAAAGCCGTAGGTCAGCTTATGGCAGAATTTGTAAAGAGTTTATGAGGGGGTGTTATTATGGAGCTTAAAGAAACAGTAAAATATCTGGCAGCCTTAAACGGCACCAGCGGAGACGAAACAGACGTTACAGAAGCTATCATCAAGCTTCTGCCCGAGGACGTAATATATCAGGTGGACCCTTTGGGAAATCTCATAGTTGAGAAAACAGGCAGAGAACAGCCTAAGTCCAAGATCATGATAGACGCACACACCGACGAGGTAGGCTTTATCGTAACACATATAAACGGCGACGGAAGCCTGTCCTTCGCTCCCGTTGGCGGTATTCTGCCTTATGTTGTTTTCGGCAGACAGGTGATGTTCAAAAACGGCGTTTACGGCGCTATTGCGGCTGTTCCTCTCCACCTTTTAAAGGGTGACGAAAAGGACAGTCAGCCTAAAATTTCCGATCTGCGCATAGATATAGGCGCAAAGGATAAGGAAGAGGCTGAAAAGCTGGTACAGCCCGGTGACTGCGCTTACTTTACGGGAGGGCAGTTCGATTTCGGCGACGGCTTTATGGCGGGAAAGGCGCTGGACGACAGAGTTGGCTGCGCTATTATGTTAGAGCTTATGAAAAAGGAACTGCCCTACGACTGTACCTTCTCATTCTCCGTACAGGAGGAGATAGGCACAAGAGGAGCGAGCGTTTCCGCATTTACTGTAAACCCTGATATTGCTATCGTTCTGGAAACAACAACTGCCTGCGACATCAGCGGAGTTAAGGGCGAAAAAAGAGTTTGCGAGCTTGGAAAAGGCCCTGTGGTTTCCTATATGGACAGAAGCACTATCTACGACCGTGAATTGTATAAGCTGGCTTTTGATACCGCTAAGGAGATCGGCGTACAGTGTCAGACCAAAACCGTTGTGGCAGGCGGCAACGACAGCGGCGCTATCCATAAGACAGCGGGCGGAATACGCACAACGGCGGTTTCACTGCCTTGCCGCTATCTGCACTCCCCTAACTGCGTGATCAAGGAAAGCGACTTGTATGAAACTGTCAAGCTGGCGGAAGCTTTGATAGAGAAATTGGGCGGATTGGAAAGCTGATTTTTTCTTTTTCAGAAAGCTTACAGTTTTAAACCCCTTTTCAAATAAGGAGGATTTTTTGATAACTAAAATCGACACCAAAACAGCCACCCGCCTTTTGGGAAAAGAAAAAGACGTTCTTTCCCTGAAAATAGGCGGCAACCTGAAAGCCTATCAAGGCTACGATTTTTGCAGCTTTTACGCAGGCAAAGACGTGTTTATCGGAAGATATTACGACGATTTTGTTGTCCGCACCAAGGGCGGACTTTCTGATGAGGAAATGGAGGAGCTGTCACTTTTTTTGAAAATGTGCGGCTTTAAGCAAGCTATATGCAGTCTTGAAACAGGCAAAAGGCTGGAGCTTATGGGCTGGGATAACTGCTTTGAGAGTATGCAGTTTGGGTTTTCAACAAATCTCATTCCCGAAACCGAAAAATATCCCGACTTTTCGGAGCTTGAAGAAAACCCGCCTTTAGACAGCGTTTTTGAAATATTAAAAGAGGGATTCCCCGATCTCAATTACGAAAGCTGGTATACCGACATTAACCACAAGATACGCCACGATGTTTCAAAGGTTTATGTTTATAACGGCGCCACCGCCACTGTTATGGCGGATATGAACGACAGCGTTTTTATCGCTCTCCTTGCTTCAAAAAAGGAAGCAAGAGGAACGGGAGCCGCAAAAAATCTCCTCCGAGGTTTAGGCGCACATTTTGAAAAGCAGGGGAAGGAAACCTCCATACTTTGCAGAGAAGAGCTTATCCCTTTTTACAAAAAAGCGGGGTTTTATGAGTGCGGGAAAACGGTGACGATAAAAAATATTTGAGAGGAATCTGAATATGGACTGGCTGTTTGAGATAGATAACAACATCTGTGATCTGAGAGCCGCGGGAATACTGATCAAGAACAATAAGATCGTAATTCAAAGAGATATAACCGGAAGAAGCGAATATGCGATACCGGGCGGTCATGTCAAAATAGGAGAAACCACGGAATAAGCACTTATTCGCGAGTACGAGGAAGAAACCGGCGCAGATGTAAAATGTGAACGGTTATTATGGACAGAAGAGTGTTTTTGGGAATGGAACGGAAAGAAGGCACACAATATATGCTTTTATTATCTGGTAAGTTTGTGCGGAGAAGCTGTTATTCCCGATAAAGACGAATTTTTGCCCCATAAAGATAACAGTAATGTTGTAATAGGCTGGATGCCGCTGAAAAATAAGGCTTAAACATTTAACAAGAAAACGCATTGAAAATAAAAGGCGTTCAGAAATTGACCAAGATAAATCGAAATTTACAGAGGTGACAGATATGACCGAAAAACATTTGCTGTGGAACAGATTTATTGAAGAGATCTGTGACCGAGATGTAGAAAACTTATCCGAAATTCAGAGAACAGCCGTTCTCTGCTTTTGGTATGACGCGGAAATGAACAGCGGAGGGTATGGCAGCTATATGGATTGTTACCCCGATACCGACCCGGAGGAATTGGAAAAAGCCATTTTAACGGTGGGCGGAAAAGAGCTGGCAGATAATTACCGCAAAGCAGTCAGTGAGGGCGAAGATGACGATTGGGCTGAAACCGACAACGCTTACTATGATTTTTCCCCTTCATTGTGTGACTGTTTGCAGGAGTATGTTGAGAAAAACAAAACAGCGATCTTTGATTGATAAGCAAAAATCCAAAATAGAAAGGTCTTTCAAATGGAATTATTTAGTTTCAGTCCCAAGCTGATGAAAAAAGCGGAAACCGCCGAAAGAAAATCTCTCAAAACCTTTTACCGCATAGAAAAAAACTGCCGCCACAACAGCCAAAAGGTGCTTAAAGCCTTTATAGACAACAACGTCAGCGAAATGCACCTGAAAGGCACTACCGGATACGGCTACGGCGACGACGGCAGGGACAAAGCGGACAGGGTCTTTGCCGACATTGTGGGAGCGGAGGACGCCTTGGTGCGGTACAATTTCGTCAACGGCACACATGCGCTGTCCACCATGCTTTTCGGAATACTCCGCCCAAATGATACCATGCTGGCGGTAACAGGCGCTCCCTATGATACATTGGAACAGGTCATCAGCGGCGATAGGGGCGGTTCTCTGAAGGAGTTCGGAGTTAAATTTGAGCAGATAGACCTGCTCCCTGACGGAAGGCCCGATCTTGAAGAAATAAAGAAAAGGGCAAAAACCGCTAAAATGGTATACATACAGCGTTCAAGGGGCTATTCCCTCCGTCCCTCTCTCAATGTTTCCGTCATTGCGGAAATTTGCGAGGCGGTGAGAGGCGCGGGCAGCAATGCGGTGATCGCCGTTGACAACTGCTACGGCGAATTCTGCGAATACGTTGAGCCAACCTCGGTGGGCGCAGATATTATAGTAGGCTCCCTGATAAAAAATCCCGGCGGCGGAATATGTTCCACAGGCGGATATATTGCAGGAAAAGCCGATTTGGTAGAATTGTGCGCCTACCGCCTTACCACCGTTGGCACAGGAAAAGAGGTAGGCTGTTCCTTGGGAATGCAGAACAGGGAGCTGTTTATGGGAATGTACAACGCCCCTCTTGCAGTGTCCAACGCTCTGAAAACTGCAGTTTTTGCTTCGGCGTTTTTTGAGGAATTGGGCTTTGAAGCATTCCCAAAAAGTGACGAATACAGAACGGACATTATTACATCAATAAAGCTGGGAACTCCCGAAAGGCTGATAGCATTCTGTGAGGGAATACAAGCCTACAGCCCCATAGACAGCTCTGCTGCTCCCGAACCCTGGGATATGCCGGGCTACAACTGTCAAGTAATTATGGCAGCAGGCTGTTTCACTATGGGAAGTTCTATTGAGCTGTCGGCAGACGCGCCATTAAGAGAGCCTTATGCGGTGTGGTTACAGGGCGGAACATCTTATCACGGAGCCGCCACGGGTATCATTGGCGCGGCGCAAAGGCTTTTGGATAAAAAATTATTGACATTATAAGAAAATTTTTCGGAGGATATATTTATGCGTAGTATGACAGGCTTCGGACGTGAAAGGATCGTTGCCGACGGCAAGGAATATCAGGTGGAGATACGCTCGGTAAACAGCAGATATTGCGAGTTAACCGCAAAGCTGCCCAGAAATTACACTTATGTTGAGGAAAAACTCAAGGCCCTTGTAAAAAAGACCCTCAGCAGAGGCAAGGCGGAGGTTTCTCTCACAGTTTACGACATCACGGGGCGGGACACCTCGGTAACGGTAAACACTCCCGTGGTGAAAAGATATTTGGAGGAAATGAGAAAATGCTCGGAGGAATTGGGGCTGGAAGACAATTTACAGCTTTCCGACATTTTCCGCATGACAGACGCTTTCACGGTAGTACGCCCCGAGGAAGATGAGGACAAGGTTTGGTCATATATAGAAACTGCTGCCAAGGGAGCTTTGGAGAAGTTTGCGGCAATGCGCGAGGCAGAGGGCGAGAAAATGAAAGCGGACATTTTAGATAAGCTGTCAAACATTGAGAGAATGACAGGAGAGGTAGAAAAGCTATCCCCCGAAACCACAACAGCATACCGCGAAAGACTGCACGCAAAGCTGAAGGAGGTCTTGGAAACCGTTCAGATAGACGAACAGCGTATACTGACAGAAGCCGCAATTTTCGCCGACAAAACAGCGGTAGACGAGGAAACGGTAAGACTGCACAGCCATTTCAAGCAGTTCAGAGAAATGGTGGAGTCAAAGGAGCCTGTGGGCAGAAAGCTGGACTTTTTGGTGCAGGAGCTTAACCGTGAATCAAACACTATCGGGTCAAAATGTCAGGATCTGAGAGTAACCAAGCTTGTTATCGAAATGAAAAGCGAGATAGAAAAAATAAGAGAGCAGATACAAAATATTGAATAAAAAAATAATTGAGCAGTAAAAACGCGCAAGTTCCTTGGGAGTGACGTAAAAATCAGCACTACAACTCTAAGAGTGGGCTGCCATTCGCACAACCGCCTTGACAGCACAAGTTTTAAAATGCAGGCTCCCAACAGCACAACTGTCTTGATAGCACAAATTTTAAAATGCGGACTCCCAACAGCACAACTGTCTTGATAGCACGAATTTCAAAAAGGACAAAATTTTCAACGAAAATTTTGTCCGGTTCCGAAAATGAAGCTCTTGGCGCTTGCGCCATTGAGCTTCATTTT
>JAAVIE010000078.1 GCA_014799325.1 Oscillospiraceae bacterium | reverse complement strand
TAACTTTATTCTATCAGATTTTCGTCTATCTCTCAATTATTTTTTTCGGTTTTGTCCAATATCTATTGTAGCACAACAATATATCCCCAAAATTTATTCAAGGTACCTTGACAAATTACCGATAAAATGTTAAAATATAAAGGTACCTTAATATTTTAAAAAGGAGTCACGTCATTATGAGAAAACACTATGACAATGAATATCGAAAAAAACACTATGAAGCGGCTAACGACAATGACAAGATCATATTGAACTTTCTGAATATTAACCGCACCCTACATCTTTTATACGAGGGAAAAGCAAGTCAGAAGCGTATTCTCATAATTCTTTCAGAGGAAGAAACAATAACTCAGCAGAGATTGACCGAGCGGCTTGGCATTATGCCCGGCTCTGCCAGCGAAATACTTGCAAAACTGGAAAAAAGCGGATTGATATTGCGCAGCGAAAACCCTGACGACCGCCGCACCGCCATTATCACATTGACGGAGGAGGGACGCACATTGGCAAAAGAAGCCCTCGAACAACGTCAGAACCGCCACAAGGAAATGCTGTCCTGTCTGTCATCGGAGGAGCAAAGCGGGCTATTGTCACTGCTTGAAAAGCTCAATGCCGATTGGGAAGAACGCTACAAAGGTGCAAATGCCGACAGACATCAGGGACATCACCATCGCCAACACGGCGAGTGCAGCGGAAACTGTCATGAATGTACACACCCCTGCCGCCGCGGAAAAGATAACGGAAAAAAGCATCACTGAGAGGAGAGGTATATCAGCTTATGTGGAAGTATATTAAAAAATATCTGCTGTTTGCCATTATAGCCGCGCTTTTTATGATCGGCGAGGTTATGATGGACTTGGTTCAGCCGCAGCTTATGAGCCAAATAGTGGACGACGGCGTACTTGGGCTGAACAATAACGGGAGCGGAAACTTGGATCTGATCTGGAGCTTGGGTCTTAAGATGATATTGCTTGTGCTGTTCGGCGGTTTCTGCGGTTCAATGAATAATGTGTTTGTTCATCTGTCGGGACAAAATATCGGAAATGAAATGCGCAAGGACTGCTTCAGAAAAATTATGACATTTTCCTTTCCGCAGTTGGATAAATTCAGCACCGGCTCAGTTGTGACAAGAGTAACAAACGACATCACGCAGGTACAGAATTTTGTTTCCACATTTGTCCGCGGTTTGATCCGCACATCCTTTTTGACCTTTGGGAGCATGTACTTTATGTTTCGGCTGAACGGTACCTTCGGGTTGATCGTATTGTGTGCGTTTCCGTTTGTTGTGGTCTGTATGGCATTTTGTCTGGCGAAAGCCAATCCGCTGTTTTCAAAGCTGCAAAATCAGCTTGATACGATCAACTCGATCATGCAGGAGGATATTTCGGGAATACGTGTTATTAAAGCCTGCGTCCGCGAGATATACGAAAAAGTGCGTTTCGGAAAAGCTAATGGGGAGCTGATAAAGACGCAGCTGAAAATTTTAACTGTCTTCGCATTTATGAATCCCGTAATAAACGCGCTGATGTATATTGTAGTGGCGATGATACTTCTTAAAGGCTCCTTCTTGGTGGAAGCGGGCACAGTGACCCCCGGCTCGGTAATGGCGGGGATAACTTACACTACACAGCTGCTAAACGGGGTTCTGATGCTGGTTATGCTGTTTCAGAACATCTCGCGCGGCTATACCTCATGGAAGCGTGTCAAGGAAATATTGGACAGCCCTAATATAAATGACGGAGATTTTGACGGCACTGCAAGTCTTGCCGGAACGATCGAGTTTAAGGACGTTTCGTTTTCTTATCCCAATTCCGGCGGCAAGCCTGTTCTTAACCGCATAAACCTGAAAATAAATCAAGGTGAGACCGTTGCGGTCATGGGGGCAACAGGCTGCGGAAAAACATCCCTTATAAATTTGATCCCGCGTTTTTATGATGCGGAATCGGGCAGCGTTCTGGTTGACGGCGTTGACGTCAGAGAATACAAGCAAAAAGCCTTAAGAGAAAAAATAGCTGTTTCCCTGCAAAAAAGCGAGCTGTTCAGCGTATCTATCGGAGAAAATATAGGGTGGGGCGATCCTTCGGCAAATGAAAAAGAAATACAAACCGCCGCAATAAACGCACAGGCGGACGATTTTATAAATTCTTCGGCGGACGGATATCAGACGCTTGTTGCCGAACGGGGAATGAGCTTGTCCGGCGGACAGAAGCAGCGCATTTCCATTGCGAGAGCTATTCTGAAATCGGCGGAAATACTTATTTTTGACGATTCCACAAGCGCTTTGGATCTAAAAACCGAAGCTAACCTATATGAGGCGCTTGACAAATACTATCCGAATGTCACAAAAATTATTGTGGCACAGCGTATCGCCTCCGTTCGCCGGGCAGACAAGATAGTTGTCCTTGACAAGGGAGAGATCGCCGCGGTAGGCAGTCATGGTGAGCTTATGGAAAGCTGTTCCATATACAGGGATATTTGCCGTTCACAAATGGGAGAGGAGGAATCTGAATATGCCTGAGCAAAAAGATCAAAAGCTCGCCGAGCGCAATATTCCCGGCGCGATGAATCGGGGACAGCGCTTTGCCGAGGTTCAGCACGCCGAGAATGTCAAAGGCACCTTAAAACGTATCGCGGTGTATTTTGTCCGTGAAAAAGCAATTGTTTTCGGAATGCTGGCGATCGTTATATTCGGGACTCTGTGCGGAGTGTTTGCGCCCGCACTTCAAAGCAGTGCCATTGACATTATCGCAAAAAGCAAAAGCGGAAATCTTTCTGTGACCTTGATAATTATGCTGACGGTCTATCTTCTTTACAGCGCGAGCCAGCTTTTTCAGGCATTGATCAGCGCCAAGCTCAGTCAGCGTATTGTCAAAAGAATGAGAGAGGAGCTTTTCGGAAAGCTGCTTGATCTGCCTGTGCGTTATCTTGACACCCATTCTCATGGCGATGTTATGAGCCGTATGACGAATGATATTGAAAATATTTCCTCAACAGTGTCCCAATCGCTTCCGTCGCTGTTTTCGGGGGTACTGACTATAATCGGTACAGTGGCAATTATGCTGTGGTATTGCTGGCAGCTGGCACTGCTCAGCTTCGCAACGGTTTTTCTGACGGTTATTGCCACAAAATTTCTTTCAAAAAATGTCAGAAAGTTTTCACGAAAGCGTCAGTCACTGCTCGGACGGCTTAACGGGACCGTGGAGGAAATGGTGTCCGGATACCGTACGGTTTGCGCCTATAATCACCAGGATATTACCACCGAGGAATTTTGCCAAACAGCGGATTCGCTTACAAAGGCGGGAATAAAAACAGATATTTTCAGCGGAGTAATGGGCCCTGTCATGAACTGCATAGGCAATATCGGTTTCGTAATAATTGCGGCATTCGGGGGATATTTTTCCGTAAACGGTCTTATTTCGGTGGGTGTGATCTCGGCGTTTATTGTTTATGCAAAGCAGTTCAGCCGCCCTATCAACGAGATAGCCAATGTTTACGGACAGCTGCAGACTGCTATTGCGGGAGCGGAACGTGTATTTACAGTCCTTGATGAAACAAACGAGGATATGTCGGGTGAAACGCTTAGAAATTCGGAGCGGGCTGAGGTAGTATTCAAAAACGTTCAATTCTCTTATGTTAAGGATCGCCCTATTTTGAAAAATTTTTCTTTGACTGTTCCTTCCGGGAAAAAGGTCGCACTGGTAGGAGCTACGGGCAGCGGCAAAACAACGGTAGTTAATCTGCTTATGCGCTTTTACGATATTGACAGCGGCGAAATTCTGATTAACAAACAGAATATTATCAACGCTTCAAGGGAAAATATCAGGAAAAATATCGCTATCGTGCTTCAAGATACGGTTTTATTTTCCGACACCATAGAAAATAATCTAAAATATGCCAAAGCGGACGCAGGGCTTAATGAGATACGGGAAGCTGCGGAAATGAGCTGCTGCCGTGAAATGATAGAGGCATTGCCGCAGGGTTTTGATACGGTATTGGTGGGTTCTGGTGAAAATATCAGCCAAGGACAAAGGCAGCTGCTGGCAATAGCGAGGGCATTTATTGCCGATCCGAAAATTCTTATCCTTGACGAAGCAACATCCAATGTTGACACACGCACCGAAAAAGCTATTCAGAATGCTATGCACAAGGTCATGGAAAACCGCACAAGCATAATAATAGCCCACAGACTGTCCACCATACGAGATGCGGATATTATTGTTGTTATGGATAAGGGGCAGATAGTGGAATCGGGCAATCATGACGAGTTACTTTCTCAAAAAGGGAAATATTATGACTTGTATATGACGCAGTATGCGGGTATGGATATATGAGTACGGTCAAGGTCGATAAAACAGGATGCCGGGAATCTCAAAAAAATAAAATTCTCATCATCAGATAAAGAAGTATTGTTAAAAACGTCAAAACATAACCTATATTCACCGTGCCTATTCTTTGTTTACAGCGACTCAAATTTTGACTTGAATTTTGTGGTGGGCTATGTTATAATAAAGCCAAAAGTAGTTGGACATTATTTTATTCTTTTTGTGTTCTGCTGTGGCTGACCACATATATGACCATAGACAGCTTTGGAGCACAGGTCAACAAACGGACACAAGACCGCCGAAGAGCATTTCCCGTGGAGCGGAAACCGCTATAAAAAGCCATTTGGAGCGGATAGCACATTTTTAATACTCTTTGGGAGCATGAATGGGTATGAGCATATCTCAAAGCCAAATTCCGCAAATACCTTTTGACACTACAAATTTATGGTGCTTATGTTGAGACGAAAACAGCTGTAAAACGCTTTATGACCACATATTTGACCGGGTATGAAAAATAAACTGTGTAAATGTATTATCCCTAAAATTTTTCCTATAATAAAAACGTAGTCAAAAAGGGCAACGCTGAGGAGCGACCCAACGCAGACTATGAGATATTACGGTGAAAGCAGCGACAGAAAAGTCGCTGTTTTCTCTTTCACCGGGTATCTCCAAAGCGGGTAAACCTCAGGGGTTTGGGGACAGAGTCCCCAACAGCCGTCAGGCTGCAAATCTATCCTCAAAATATATAGAGAACTGTGCATAAGCCAAACCCCAATCCCTTACAGGCATTGTCCACT
>JAAVIE010000077.1 GCA_014799325.1 Oscillospiraceae bacterium | reverse complement strand
TCGCAGAATAGGGCGTTGATAAGCTCTAAATATTCCAGCTGCAAATTCCTTGCCATTCCAAAATCGCCCTTTAAAGCATAGTCGCACATTTTATGCATTTCTTCAGGGATAATATTGGACGCCACCGAAATAACACCTTTTCCGCCAAGTGACATAATGGGAACCACCTGATCGTCATTGCCCGAATATATGTGCAGATCGGTTTCCGCCGCCAATCTTGCCACAAAGCTCAGATCTCCGCTTGCCTCCTTTGCGGCAACGATGTTTCTGTGTTTGGAAAGCTCCTTGTAGGTCTCTATATCTATCTTGCAGCCTGTTCTTGAAGGCACGTTGTATAAGATAATGGGAATATTTACCGCGTCTGCGGTGTGGGTGAAGTGAGCCGCCATTCCCTTTTGAGAGGTTTTGTTATAGTAGGGAGTGACCAGCAGAAGTCCGTCCGCTCCCGCTTTTTCCGCGTCTATGGACATTTCCGTAGCGTAGGCGGTATCGTTGCTTCCCGTTCCCGCGATTACGGGAATACGGTGATTTACCTTGTTTATAGCGAATTTGATACAGTCTAAATGCTCCTCGCCGCTGAGCGTTGCGGATTCGCCTGTTGTTCCGCAGATAACTATTGCGTCTGTGCCGCTGCTTATCTGCTCCTCCAACAGCTCCTCCAGCTTATCGTAATTGACCGTACCGTCCTTGTGCATGGGGGTGACTATTGCCACCGCAGCGCCTGTAAAGATAATATTTTTCATAATGATCTCCCGTTAAGTAGTAAGTGCTTAATCAAAATATCCCTTTGCCGCATACAGCTCAGCCATAAGCACTCCGCCGCCTGCCGCGCCTCTTAGGGTGTTATGGGACAGGCAGACGAATTTGTAATCGTACTGTGTATCTTCTCTCAGTCTGCCCACACTTACCGCCATACCATTTTCAAGGTTGCGGTGAAGCTTGGTCTGGGGCATATTGTCCTCTTCAAAATAGTGGATAAACTGCTTTGGGGCGGAGGGAAGCTGCAGCTTTTGGGGTTCTTCGCTGAATTCCTTCCAGCACTGCAATATCTCTTCCTTGGAGGGTTTGTTGTCAAAGCTTGCAAAAACTGCCGCAAAGTGACCGTCTGTAACGGGAACGCGCAAGCATTGAGTGGTGATAGAAGGTCTTGCGACCTTTACGATCTTATCCCCCTCGATATTGCCCCAAACCTTCAAAGGCTCCTGCTCGGACTTTTCTTCCTCACCTCCGATATAGGGGATAAGGTTATCCACCATTTCGGGCCAAGTCTCAAAATTCTTTCCCGCTCCCGAAATAGCCTGATAGGTGCAGGCAAGAACTTTGTTCAGACCGTACTTTCTGAGAGGGCTTAAAGCGGGTACATAGCTCTGTATGGAGCAATTGGATTTTACCGATATAAAGCCCCTCTTGGTGCCTAAACGTCTTTTCTGCGCTTCAACTATTTCAATATGCTCGGGATTTATTTCGGGAATTATCATAGGAACGTCATCGGTAAAGCGGTTGGCGGAGTTGTTGGACATTACGGGGCATTCGTGCTTTGCGTACTCCTCTTCGAGGGCTTTTATCTCGTCCTTTTTCATATCTACCGCGCAGAACACAAAGTCTACCTGTGATGCGATCTTTTCAATATCCGCCGTTGCGTCCATTACAACGATATTTTCCATAGCCTTGGGCATGGGTTTATCCAGGAGCCAGCGGCTGCCAACAGCCTCCTTGTAGGTTTTTCCTGCCGATCTGGGAGAAGCCGCCAGAGCGGTAACGGTGAACCAGGGGTGATTCTCCAAAAGAACGGCAAAGCGCTGTCCTACCATTCCTGTTGCTCCGATAATGCCAACCTTGTAGTTTTTCATAGCTGTTTTCCTTTCATTTTTCGTTTTTATAAATCTTTATTTTTGTAATAAAAAAACCGACCTGCAGCAGTCGGGAAAATGGCATAAAATATTGCCGATAGCTCTCCATCCTGCCGATGACAGCCGCAGTCTTTTTCAGCGCTGCAGCCAAAAGCAAGCCCGTCTGTGAACCGCTTTTTCGGCGGCGCCGCCTTTCTCCTCCGCCACATTCAGACCTGTTAAGGCGAAGGGTACTGATCGGAACCGCACCTCTATCTTTTTAAACTATACCATAATCCTTGCTGTTTGTCAACAATAAAGTTGCAATTCAGGATAATTTGTGCTATACTATATAAGATTTACAGCAAAAAGGAAGTACAAAAATGTTAAGATCCGATTTTTACTATGATCTGCCCGAGGAGCTTATAGCCCAGACCCCTGTTGAACCGCGCGACAGCTCCCGCCTTATGAAGATAGAGAGAAGCAGCGGCGAAATTACTCACGACCGCTTTTACAATATATGCAGTTACCTTAAAAAAGGCGATTTGCTGGTGATGAACGATTCCAAGGTTTTTCCTGCCAGAATTTACGGCACAAAGCGCGCTACGGGAGTTCCCATAGAATTTCTTCTGCTGAAACATATTGAGCTTGACAAGTGGGAGGTCATGGTACGCCCCGGACGGCGGCTTAAGATCGGCACCATAGTCGACTTTTCCGATGAGCTTTCCGCCGAGATACTTGATGTTGTGGAGGGCGGAAACAGGATCGTCCGCTTTGACTGCAAGGGCGTTTTTTTTGACATCCTCGACAGAATAGGACAGATGCCCCTGCCCCCATACATAAAGGAAAAGCTGAAAGACAGAGACAGATACAACACCGTATATTGCCGCGAGGAGGGCTCCGCCGCCGCACCCACAGCGGGACTTCACTTTACCGACAGGGTCTTTGAGGGATTAAAGGAAAAGGGCATAGATACTGCCTTTGTTACTCTCCACGTTGGTTTAGGCACCTTCCGTCCTGTTAAAGAGGATAACATTTTAGATCACAAAATGCATGTTGAACACTATTCAATCCCACAGGAAACTGCCGATAAAATAAAGGAATGCAAGGCAAATGGCGGCAGGGTCATTGCGGTAGGCACCACAAGCTGCCGCACTCTTGAATCCGCTGCAAATCTTCCCGAATTTAACGGCGAGATAAAGGCAGAAAGCGCCGATACGGGAATTTTTATCTATCCCGGCTATGAGTTTAAGGTCATAGACGGACTTATCACAAATTTCCACCTGCCCGAAAGTACGCTTATAATGCTGGTGAGCGCTTTTCTTGGGAGAGAAAGGACGCTGGCGGCTTATGAGGAGGCTATTAAGGAAAGGTACAGATTTTTCAGCTTTGGGGATTGCATGATCATTTTATAAAATTTAATACTCCGAAAGGAATATTCAACTATTGCTATGGAATTGGGATTTATACTTATTCACGATTGAAAGTAGACAAATTATTTGCGAGGATATTTTGTGTCCTGCAAGGAAGAGGACGATGTCGCATCAGGGCACAAAATAGACCGCAAAGAATGTCTACTTTCAGTTGAGGATTAGTATTATATGGGAGGATATATAGTGGAAAAACAACTAAGCTGTAAAAAGATTATTTTTACTCTTTTAGGCTTTGTTATGTTTTGGGCAGTAGTTACAGATGCATGGGGATATTCGGATTGGATGTTCAGAAATATTCCTAATAACAACGGAACATATTTTTATGGCTATTTTAGCCGATGTATATGGACAGTATCTGCAATATTACTTATTATCAAGTACAACAATCAATTAAAATTTCAAAAAGACAAATTATATAAACACCTAAAATTCGATAAATCACTGCTGATAGTTATATCAATTTCGTTGGGTTATGCAGTTGTTGCGATGTTGATAAATCACAGGGGGATTTGGTTTAACAGTGAGAACATTTTGGGCTTAACGGTTGTTAAATACATTGTTGTAGGATTTGTTGAAGAGACCGTTTTCAGAGGATGGGGATATAATTCATTAGCAAAAATCGTATCCCATAAAAAAGCAGCAATAATATCAACTTTTTTCTTTGTATTACTGCATTTTCCCGCTTACTTTATTAAACTATACAGATTTGGTATCTTTGATTTCATAGGGCTGATAGGTCAATGCAGCAGTGCTTTGATTTGTGGACTTGTCTTTTGTTGGTTATTGAAAAACAGCAAGACTTTGTGGAACCCAATTTTAGCGCATAGCATGTATGACTTGGCTTATGTTTTATTGGTTGGCGGAAATTGATAAATATCACATAGCGGTGATAAAAAGAAAGGAGAGAAATATGGACACCACCTTCAAAACACCCGAAGGCGTTTTCAACTACCGCGTGGGGGCAATAATCCTTGACGGAACAAAGCTCCTTATGGCTTACGATTCACGGCATAAACAATATTACTCCATAGGCGGCAGAACCCATTTCGGCGAAAGCTCGGAAGAAGCGGTTTTGCGTGAGGTTTTTGAAGAAACGGGAGTAAGAACGGAAATAGACCGATTGGGATTTATTCACGAAAATTTTTTTGAAATAGACGGAACACCTTTTCATGAGCTTGCTTTTTTCTACTTCATAAAGCCCTTTGATTACAGCAAAATTGATTTTGAAGCTGTTAAGTGCGACGGTGAAACCGAAAAAATCTTGTGGGTGGACCTAAAGGATAAGAAGATCACAGAGGATAAAATGTTTTTCCCGGAGTTTTTCAAAACCGAGCTTTTGACTCCCTCAAAAGAAATAAAGCACATCATCACAGTAGAATAAAGCAGAGGACAACCCCAATGAAAATAATCAGACCAAGACTTCCCCAAAACTGCCGCGTGATCTGTGTAAGCGACATTCACGCCAATTTGAAGCATTTTAAAATGTTGCTGGAAAAATGTCAATACAATAAGGATAAAGACTATCTCTTTATACTCGGTGACATAATCGAAAAGGGCAGGGACAACCTTCAAACCCTCCGCTATGTAATGGAGCTGTGCAAGGACGACAAGGTGATCTGCACCAAAGGCAACAACGACACCATGTGCGTGAGAATGGCATTCGACGACCATAAGGACAAGTTCCTTGAAAGAATAAGCTCCCGCCCCCACAACACCTTCCTGGAAATGGCTGAAAGCATAGGCATTGAAAATTTTGGGGAGGACTTCAAGGAAAAGCAGAAAAAAGTTGCCCAATCCTTTAAAAACGAGCTGGAATTTTTAAAAAACCTCCCCATTGCCATAGAAACCAAGCACCACATTTTCGTCCACGCAGGCATTGAACACCGTTCAGACTGGCAGAATACCTCGGAGAGATACGCCATTACCCAGCCTTGGTATCTGCGGTTTGAACACTGTTCACCCAAGACTGTGGTGTGCGGACATTACCCTACATACAACTACAGACGGGCAAACAATACTTGTCTGCCCATATTCGACAACAAAAAGCGAATGATCTGCATTGACGGCGGAGCTTCCACAAAATGCGCCGCTCAGCTCAATGCCCTTATTATAAACGATCACGGCGGCAAATACGATTATGAAACGGTTTTTGTGCCGTTGGGAGAAGAAAGGACGGTCAAAAACGCTGTTACCTCCAACTGCAAGCCCGTTCATGTAGATTGGGAGAGCCACACCCTCACCGTTATAGAAAAGCAGGGGGATCTCCTCTATGTACAGATAGACCAGACAGGCGAAAGAGGACTTATCCCCGAAAACCGCACAGGCTGCTGGCAGGGTAAGCTACATGGTTGGGTACATCTTAACACGTTCCTATCTGCTAAAGAAGGTGAACGGTTTTACATAAGCGCGGAAACTGAGGAGTATTACTTCGGCATTGCGGAAAACGGACAGGTGGGGCTGCTGCCCAAAAGATGTTTTGAGTAAAGCGGTCTGTTTCCCGAAAGCGCAGACAGATTCTTCCGAAAAAAGGCGGGACCGTTGTCTAAAAAACTGTTTTACATAAAGCAGCCTGTTTCCCGAAAGCGCATACAAATTCCACCAAAAAAGAGGCAGGAAGATCGTTGAAAAAGCCGTTTTGCGTAAAGCGGCCCGTTTCTCGAAAGCACAAATAAATTCCCAAAAAAGAAAGGAAAGCTATGTTTAAACTGATAAAGACTGAGGATAAGGCGCGAAGGGGCGTTTTTGAGACCCCTCACGGAACCATACAAAGCCCCTTTTTCATGAATGTAGGCACTGCCGCCGCTATAAAGGGCGGTATCTCCTCCCCCATGCTGAACGACCTGAAGTGCCAGGTAGAGCTGTGCAATACATACCACCTGCACCTGCGCCCCGGCGACGACATTGTATACAAATTGGGCGGCCTGCACAAGTTTATGAACTGGCATAAGCCCATTCTCACCGACAGCGGCGGATTTCAGGTATTTTCTCTTGCCAAGCTGCGTAAGATCAAGGAGGAGGGCGTGTATTTCCACAGCCACATAGATGGCAGACCCATCTTCATGGGACCTGAGGAGAGCATGCAGATACAGTCTCACCTTGCCTCCACCATTGCTATGGCATTTGACGAGTGCGTGGAGAACCCTGCGCCCTACGACTATGTACTGAACTCCATAAACCGAACCACACGCTGGCTCATACGGTGCAAGGGGGAAATGTCGAGGCTCAATTCCCTTGAAACCACCATAAACAGACAGCAGATGCTGTTCGGCATAAATCAGGGCGGCACCTATGACGATCTGCGTATACAGCATATGAAAGAAATAAAGGAGCTTGACCTTGACGGATACGCAGTAGGCGGACTTGCTGTGGGAGAGCCTACGGAGGTGATGTACCACATTCTCGACGTTATCACCGAATATATGCCTGTGGATAAGCCCCGCTATTTAATGGGTGTCGGCACTCCCTCAAATATAATAGAGGGCGTGGCAAGGGGAATAGACATGTTCGACTGTGTAATGCCCTCACGAAACGCCCGTCACGCAACGGTTTTCACCTGGGACGGCGTTACTCATCTCACAAATCAGTGTTATCAGCTGGACGACAAGCCCCTTGACTCCCAATGCGACTGCCCAACCTGCCGCAACTTTTCAAGAGCCTATATCCGTCACCTTTTCAAAAGCGGGGAACAGCTTGCAGGACGGCTGGCAGTGCAGCATAATCTGTATTTTTACAATACGCTTATGGAAAAGATCAGGGATAACCTCGATAATGGCACATTTGGAGAATTCAGGGCGGAGTATTCGGAAAGATTGTCTCAAAAAATCTAATTATAATTATATTATAAAGGTATTTTGTTATGGGAACAGTAGAACTTTTCTTGATAGCCGTAGGTCTGTCTATGGACGCCTTTGCGGTCTCCATAGGCAACGGACTTTCCATAAAAAAAAGCAGCCCTAAAGCGGCGCTGGCAATAGCTCTTTCCTTTGGACTGTTTCAGGCGGGAATGCCCTTGGCAGGCTATTTCCTCGGCAGCGCCTTTGAGGACGTTATAAAGGAATTCGACCATTTTATAGCGCTGATATTTTTAGGATTTATCGGCGGTAAAATGATATTTGACGGAATAAAGGAGCTGCGGGCAAAGAAAAAGGGTGAGGAAGAAGAGGAAAAGCCCTTTAAACTGAGCTTCGGAACGCTGATGATACAAGCCGTAGCCACCAGCATCGACGCCCTTATCGTGGGAGTAAGCTTTGCGGCGCTACCCGATGTGAACATCTGGGCTGCCGTGTCGCTGATCGGCGTTACCACCTTTACTATAAGCCTTGTGGGAGTATTTTTCGGCAAGAAGTTCGGTCAGCTTTTAGGCAGCAAGGCGGAGGTATTGGGCGGCATTATCCTTGTGGGTATCGGATTAAAGGTGTTTATCGAGCATGTTTTTTTTGGAGGATAATGTCTTTATTGGGGATTGAACTTTGTACAAATCTATAAAATATAATAATATAATAAGGAAGTAAAAAAATGGACTACAGCGAAATGGCAATAAAAATAAAAGGACTGTGCGACGGCATAGAATTAAAGGACTACCAAAAACGAATGAGAGTGCAGGTCAACGTCAAGGAGGGCGGCGACGGCTCCTTTTATATTGACGTCAACAAAGGGAAGGTGGCTGTGGAAATGGGAAAGTTAGCGGAAAGCGACATTACCTTTACCGCATCATCGGCTACCCTTATCGGCTTGGCAAAGGGTGAGCTTGATCCCGTTAAAACTGCCGTTTCAGGAAAAATCAAGTTTAAGGGAAGCATAGACAAGATCTTCGAGTTTAAAAAAGTTATTGATATGATCAAGGCGGCGCGAGCGGAGAAGGATAAGGCGGCAGTGTGAGAGCTGTTGACCATATAATAATGGACGGTAAAAAAGACAGCTTCTCTATTTTATGCTCCTAAGAAACTTAGTGCTGATTTGGATTTTCTCAAAAAAGTTGTGCTGATTTGGTTCTCTCAGGAAAGTTGTGCTGATTATGGTTCTCTCAGGAAAGTTGTGCTGATTATGGTTCTCTCAAGAAAGTTGGCGGTAATTTACTGATTTAAAAAGAATTTCAAAATTCCCGAAATACAGCTCAATGGCGCAAGCGCCAAGAGCTGTATTTCGG
>JAAVIE010000076.1 GCA_014799325.1 Oscillospiraceae bacterium | reverse complement strand
GTTGTGAGAGTGGAGACCCGCATTATTAAACTTGTGCTATCAGGGCAGTTGTGAGAGTGGAGACCCGCATTATTAAACTTGTGCTATCAGGGCAGTTGTGAGAGTGGAGACCCGCATCATTAAACTTGTGCTATCAGGAAAGCTGTGAGAGTGGAAACCCGCCTTTGAGGAAACAAGTGATAATTTTTCACCGTTTTTGAGGCGTTGTGCTTTTTTAAAAAGATTTATTGTTTTTAAAAAAATGGTTGAAAAACTCCACTTTTTGCCACCAACCGAAATGTAGTCCACCACTCACAAACCCCCACTACATATTGATATTTTTAAAAGAATCTCCAATTTGGAGGTTCTTTTTTTGTGAATAAGCACCAAAAAATGCCGCTAAATTTTTTCGTTTTTCCTTTTTAAGAATATTTTCAAAAGGTTGATTTTTATTTGCAAGTGGTGTATAATCTTAATAAAGTGGTAAATTATCCACTTTTGGGGTGAAAAGTGGAAAACTCTGTGGAAAGTGTTGAAAACTTTTCACCGAATCCCAAAACATTACCAAAAACTAAAACATTACGAGGGGAGGAGATAAAAATGCGCGGTGAATTCAAAAGCACCCTTGACGCAAAGGGAAGAATGAATTTCCCTGTAAAACTGCGTGAAGAGCTGAACGGAAGCTTTTTTATCTCCAAAACCATAGGTGAACGCTGTATAAAGGTATACTCTAAAGACGACTGGAATGCCCTTGTGGAGGCTATCCACCAGATGCCCCAGGTAAAGACCGCCGATATCCAGCGCTATATCTTCGGCAGCGCCTACGAGGTAGAGCCCGACAAGCAGGGCAGAGTCCTGATACCCCAGCCCCTGCGTGAATATGCGCGACTCCGGGCGGACATAGTAATAGTGGGGCTTGAGGGCAGAGCGGAGATCTGGGACAAGGCTCTTTGGGACGAACGCAATGAAAATCTTGATATGGACGATATGCGCTCCGTAGCTATGGAAATGGGATTATAATGGAATTTTCACATAAATCGGTACTTCTTAAGGAGACTATTGAAGGTCTCAATATCAGACCCGACGGCATCTATGTTGACTGCACCACCGGCGGGGGCGGTCACAGCTTTGAAATAGCAAAAAGGCTGAAAAACGGAAGGCTGATATGCTTCGACCAGGACAGAGAAGCCATTACTGCCGCTAAGGAGCGGCTAAAGGATTTTTCTCCCGATTTTGTCAACCGCAATTACTCGGAGCTGAAAAATTCCCTTTCGGAGCTTGAAATTTTTTCCGTTGACGGAATAATGATGGATCTGGGTGTAAGCTCCTATCAGCTTGACAACCGTCAGCGTGGTTTTTCCTATCATGACGACGCCCCCCTTGATATGAGAATGAGCGGCGAGGGAGAAAGCGCCCGCGACGTGGTGAACGAGTATGAGCCAAAGGAACTTATCCGCGTATTACAGCTTTACGGCGAGGAAAAATTTGCCCCGAGCATTGTAAAAGGCATAGTAAAGGCAAGAGAGCAGGTTCCTATCGAGACCACCTCCCAATTAGCCGAAATAATAAAAAGCAATGTGCCGGCAAAGGTGAGGAAAGAAAAAAATCCCTGTCGGAAAACCTTTCAGGCAATACGCATCGAAGTGAACAGGGAGCTTGAAGTGCTTGAAATAGGCTTAAAGGACGGCTTCGACCTGCTGAACAAGGGCGGACGAATGGCAGTTATCACCTTCCACTCCTTAGAGGACAGGATAGTGAAAAACGCTTTCCGTGAATACTGTACAGGTTGTATCTGCCCTCCCGATTTTCCCGTCTGCGTCTGCGGAAGGAAGCCGAGAGGGGAGCTTGTGAACAAAAAGCCCATAACAGCCTCCGAGGAGGAGCTTGCGGAAAATCCCAGAAGCAGAAGCGCGAAGCTTAGAATAATAGAGAAGCTTTGAACGTTCTTAAAATGCTTATAATATACTGATAATAGATCTGAAACATATTACACTAAAAAGTATCTGATATTTTCATACCAATTCTTGATCATACAACAGACAAAATCTATTGAAAGTAAAGAAAACAAAGGAAGCCTCACAAGGCATAAACAGGAAGGAAGTAAGGATATGTACTCATACAACAGAACAAGCTCGGCATACGATTTTTCACAATATGATACGGTTTTGGATACCGTTCCGAGGAAAGCGAAAAAGCCCATACCCCGTTCCGAGGACAACATAAAGGTCCACAAAACCGCCGTGGCAAGAAGCGGCGCCTGGGTAAAAACCACTGTGTTCGTGATAGCCGTTATTTTGGTGGCTTTGTTTTACGTTTCCACCAAGGCTACCATATCGGAGCTTTCCACCGAGATAAGCACCGTTTCCTCCGATTTGAAGGAAGCTCAGAGAGAAAATGTGCGGCTTCAGACAGAGCTTGGCAACATGGTAACACTGAGCAAGGTGGACGAGCTTGCCACCAGCAGCCTTGGACTGCAGAAAACAGCCAAGTCACAGGTGAAGTACATCACAGTCCACGACAATACAATGGTGCAGAGCGCGGGAAAGGAAACCAACATATTCGCTCAGCTGAAAGCCTGGGCAGATAACACCGCGGAATTTTTAGGCTTCTAAGAACATATCCACATAGGATAGGCGCACGTCTTTTCGGCAAATTTTGCCGCTGACTGCGTTGAATTTTCTTGACGGGCGACAGCCCGCCTGCGAAAATTCGCCTTGTCATCAACAAAATTATGCTCGAAAATCCGCACACCTCTCCTATGTGGATAAGTTCTGCCCCTGTCCGAAAAATCGGAATATTTACTCACACTTTACAATATAATAATTCAGGACAAGAGATAATTTAGGTTTTCAACGAGGGGCTTCCGCTCGCAATTTTTCATAAATTCGGGCGCAGCCCCTTTCATTCAACAAGGATTTTTCAGAAAAGCTGTTTTTTTGAAAGCCGGGAAGTTTTTCAGCAGCTAAATTTATTTTAAAAGAAAGGTCGCTTTTTATGTCCGATTTACCAACCGCCAAAATGCGAAAACGCGTTACCATAGCCGTTTTTATGGGGATACTCATACTTACCTCATATATATGCGTGAATCTGTTCAACGTTTCCGTGGTAAAGTCCGAGTATTACAGATCGAAAGCCAATAACCAGCAGCTTGACAGCTTTACCATAACCGCCAACAGAGGCACTATATATGATTCCAAGGGAAAGGTGCTGGCACAAAGCTCCACAGTCTGGGATGTTATCATCAATCCCGGAGATATTGAGAAATACGACAAGACAAAAAAGGAAGAGATATGCAAAAGCCTGTCTGAGATCTGCAACGTTGATTACAACAAGCTTATTGAAGCCTGCAGCAACACCGATCTGCGCTACTACACGGTAAAAGCCAAGGTAGACAAGGAGACCAAGGACGCTATCAGCGAGCTGCGTATAAAAAATGAGCTTGCTACATATTCCGTGTACACCGTTGAGAACTCAAAGCGCGAATATCCCAACGAGACCCTTGCCGCGTCGGTGATAGGCTTTGTAAACTATGACGGAGACGGCGTTTTAGGCGTTGAAGCCTATTATGACGAATATCTGCAGGGCGTTGACGGAAAGATAGTTATGGCGCGCGACGCCAACGGAAAGGCTATGCCCTACGACTATGAAACAAGATACGAGGCGCAGAACGGAAACAGCCTTTACCTTACAATAGACGAGGTATTGCAGTACAGCCTTGAAAAGAACCTTGAACTGGCTCTCTCACAGCATAAAGCGCAGAACAGAGCCTGCGGCATCATCATGAACGCCAAAACGGGAGCTATCCTTGCAATGGCAACTGCGCCGACTTTTAATCTGAACAGCCCCAGCGAGCTTTCCGACTACTTCAAGGCGCAGTACGATCAGTACGAGACCGAACTTAGGACGGACAGCACCCGCACCGAAGATGAAATACAGGAGCTTCTCGAAACTCAAAAGGAAGTCCTCAGCAACAGACAGTGGAACAACAAGACCATTTCCGAGCTGTACATTCCCGGTTCGGTATTTAAGGTAGTTACCGCCGCATCAGCTCTGGAAGAACAGCTGCTGACCCCCGACACTGTTGTCGCTACCTGCATAGGCGCATCGGTGGTATCGGACGTTACCATAAGATGCTGGAATCCCGCAGGACACGGCACAATGACACTGCAGGACGCATTGATAAAATCCTGCAATCCCTCCTTTATAGCCATAGGTCATCTTTTGGGGGCAAGAAATTTCACAAATTATTTTGAAGCCTTCGGACTTACTGAAAAGACAGGCATAGATCTGCCGGGAGAAGCAAGCTCCCTTTATGTTGATTACGACAGAATGGGAACGGTAGAGCTTGCCAGCTCCGCCTTCGGTCAGACCAACAAGCTGACCCCTTTACAGATGATAACCGCCTATGCTGCAGTTGTCAACGGCGGATATCTTGTGACCCCTCATGTAGTCGACAAGATCGTTGACTCTACGGGAAACGTTATAAAGACAAATTCCACAGAGGTAAAGCGTCAGGTAATAAGCGAGGAGACCAGCGCCTCAATGCGCGTTATGCTTGAAGAGGTGGTTGAAAACAACGGCGGCTCCAACGCCTATATCCAGGGCTTCAGCATAGGCGGAAAGAGCGGCACTTCGGAAAAGCTGGACGAATATTCCTCCGCAAATATGAGATATGTGGGAAGTATGTGCTGCTTCACCCCTGCAGACGATCCCGAAATTATAATGCTGGTAATGGTAGATGAGCCCTCCAACGGAAAGTATTACGGAAGCGCAGTTGCAGCCCCCGTTATCTCGGCAGTATTCAGCGAATGCCTTGAAAATGTGGGCATCTATCCCCAGTACACCGCGGAAGAGCTGGCAGCCCAGGACACCACAGTGCCTTATGTGCTTGGCTCTGACGGTCTGGCAGCAATTTCCACCCTTAACTCCTGCGGTCTGAAATATGAGATCGTAGGCGACGAACACGGTACGGTAGTTGACACGGTACCCGGAGCCAGCCTTACCATTCCTAAGGGCGGCACGGTCATCGTATACATGGACGACAGTGAGAAGAAGACTGCCCTTGTTCCCAATGTGGTGGGAATGACGGTTGACCAGGCAAACAACGCCCTCACTTCGGCAGGTCTGAATATCAGCTTGTCGGGCGGCGCTGTGGAAAACGACAAGGCGAAGGCTATAAGCCAGTCGGTGGAAGCGGGGTCTGTTGCCAACAAGGGTACGGTAGTCCGAGTGGAATTTATCGTTGATGATGAGACGGGCTGACACCCCGAAATATTTTCAGAAAATGCAGATAAATAAAACGGGTCGATACCATGAAATGTTTTCAGAAAAATGGAGATTAACAAAACTGGTCGATACCACGAAGTGTTTTCAGAAAAATGGAGAACAACATAACGGGTCGATACCGCGAAGTGTTTTCAGAAAAATGGAGATTAACATAATGGGTCGATACCGCGAAGTGTTTTCAGAAAATGCAGATAAACAAAACGGGTCGATACCACGAAGTGTTTTCAGAAAAATGGAGAATAACATAACGGGTCGATACCCCGAAGTGTTTTCAGAAAAATGGAGATAACATAACGGGTCGATACCCCGAAGTGTTTTCAGAAAAATGGAGATTAACATAGTGGGTCGATACCACGAAGTGTTTTCAGAAAAATGGAGATAACATAGCGGGTCGATACCGCGAAGTGTTTTCAGAAAATGCAGATAAACAAAACGGGTCGATACTCGAAAATGTTATCAAGCAAGATAATTACAGACAACCAAAAAGGAACGCTATAAATGAGACTGTATGACTTATGCCCCATAGCTCGCGAGCAGGGCATAGAAAATATTGAAATACATTCTGTAACCGATGATACAAGAAAGCTGTCAAAGGGAGATATTTTCGTCTGCATAAAGGGCGGCAGCTTTGACGGTCATGAAGCAGCCCCCAAAATGATAGCCGAGGGCGCGGCTCTTGTGGTCGCCGAACACGACACAGGGGTAAGACCTCAGATAATAGTTCCCGACACAAGAAGATTTTTGGCAGTATTGGCAGCAAGTTACTTTGGCAACCCGCAGAAAAAGCTGAAAATGATAGCCGTTACGGGAACTAACGGAAAAACCACCGTCGCTCACATAGTACAGCATATCATTGAAGCAAGCGGGAAAAAATGCGCCTGCATCGGCACGGCAGGCATCGACCTTTGCGGCGCGGTCTACCATTCCGACAAGGACATTCCCACCACGCCCCGACCTATGGAGCTGTACGGATTTTTGGCGGAAGCGGTGAGAAACGGCGCGGAGTATTGCTCCATAGAAGCCTCCTCGCAAGCGCTGGCGCAGGACAGACTTTACGGCATACAGTTTGCGGAGGCAATATTTACCAATCTTACTCAAGACCATTTGGATTTTCACGGCAGCATGAAAAATTACTATCTGGCAAAAAAAGCGCTTTTTCTACAGTGCGACAATGCTATAATAAATATTGACGATAAATACGGCAAAAGGCTTTTTGACGAGCTTGAGGAAATCGGCTGCCCAAAAGTTTCCTACAGCGTAAAGGACGCGGCAGATTATTACAGCGTAAACGTCAAAGCAAAGCCTTCCTCCGTGTCCTATTGGTTCAGCAGCAAAAAGGCTGAAAAATCCTTCCCCGTAAAATTCGGAATGCCGGGCAGCTTTAACGTACACAATTCCCTGGGGGCAGCGGCGGCTTGCTGCGAGGCGGGTCTTGATATAAACGGCTGCGTAAAGGCTCTCGAAAGCTTCAGGGGAGTAAGGGGCAGATGCGAGGTGGTGTATGACGGTGATTTTACCGTCATAATCGACTACGCACACACCGCTGACGCTCTGGAGAAAATTCTCAAAACAGTAAAACCCTTTGCCGAGGGAAGAATAATATGCCTTTTCGGAGCGGCAGGGGAGCGTGACGGTGACAAACGCCCCGAAATGGGCATGACAGTAGGAAAAAATGCGGATATTGCAGTGCTTACCAGCGATAACCCCCGCTTTGAGGATCCCATGAAGATAATAGGGGAGGTCGAAAAGGGTCTTGACCGCACGACCATAGAATACAAGTCGGTGGAAAACCGCCGTGAAGCCATAGAATACGCTCTTTCCATTGCAAAAGAAAAGGATATTGTTTTGCTTTGCGGAAAAGGCCATGAGGACTATCAGGTTTACGGCAAGGACTATCAGCATTTTGACGAGCATGAGATAGTAAAGGAGATCTTGGGATAAAACTGATCGGGGCTGTAAAAAATGGCACAACGCTCCGACAGGCGGGCTCCCAATAGCATGGCTTTACTGATAGCACGAATTTAAAAGAAGGTTATGACTTCCTGCGGAAGTCCGGGACCGGTTTCGGAAAATAAATAGGAGTGGAGCGCAAGCGGAGCGGATATTTATTTTTGGAATTTTTAAATTCTTTTTAGATCAATAAATTACCGCCAACTTTCTTGAGAGAACTATAAATTAGCACTAAGTTTTTGGGGAGCATAAAAACAGGACTGTTTTGACAGCCCCCTATAACAGATAAACGGGAAAGGAAATCGTTTAATGAGCTTTTGGTTAATTCTTATTGTGGGAGCGGCATCTGCGGCAATAACCGCGGTAATGGGTCTGTGGCTTATACCCAAGCTGCGCCGCCTGAAATTCGGTCAGACTATCCTTGATATAGGTCCAAAATGGCACAAGGAGAAAAAAGAGGGAACTCCCACCATGGGCGGCTTGATGTTCTATATCGGCGTTACAGCGGCTTTTGCGGGCGGATATGTTTTCCTCTGCCTTAACAAGACAATTTCCTTTGAGGGAATACAGGCGTCTGCGGCGGTGAAAGGCATTTCGGCTCTTGTAATGGCGCTGTGCTTCGGCTTTGTGGGCTTTGTGGACGATTACATAAAGGTAAAGAAAAAGCGCAACGAGGGTCTCTCGGTAATGCAGAAGATAGTGATGCAAGTGCTGATAATCGCGGCGTTTTTCACCTCCCGCGTTTTGAGCGGAGACACCTCCACCGTTCTCAGCTTTCCTTTTCTCGGTCAGCTTGATCTGTCCTTTTTCTACTACATTTTTATGGGGCTTGTGATACTGTATCTGGTGAATGCGGTAAATCTTACTGACGGAATAGACGGTCTCAACAGCTGTGTTTCCTTTATATACTTTATCGCTTTTGCCATAATCACACTGAATATTAAACTGTACGGAATGACCGTACTCACAGTGGCGGCGGCAGGGGGCTGCTTAGGATTTCTTGTATGGAATTTCCCTCCCGCAAAGGTGTTTATGGGAGATACGGGTTCCATGTTTTTAGGCGGCTTGGTGGCGGCAATAGGCATCGGCTCGGGCTGCGAGGTAATGATGATAATCGCTTCGGCGGTGTATATCTGGGAAGCGCTTACCGTGCTGATACAAACAACTTACTTTAAGATAACTCACGGAAAAAGACTGTTTAAGATGACCCCTATTCACCACAGCTTTGAACTGAGAGGGTGGAAGGAAAGTAAGATAGACGTCGTATTCTCACTTATAGCCTTGCTGGCAGGGGGATTGGCAGCGGCTCTGTCATTTGGGGTAAGGTGACAGACCGATAACTGAACTTTAGGTTTATTTTTGACCATAACTTATACTATTTCTTTATCATACTGCGGACTATGTCTACAGTATGATTCGCCGTGTTGCACACGGCATTGGCGGTGAAACTGCAAAGAAAGTTAGTATTATTTTTACCAACTCATACAATTTCGGAGGGAGGTTATTTTTTGACCGACGAAAGAAGAAAAGCGATTTCAAGTTCTTCAGGTTCTTCAAGAAGCAAGGGCGCAGGTACATCTAAAATGCCGCCAAATAGCAAAAGTGCGCAGAAAGAACAGCCGCGTAACGCCAATTCCCAAAAAAGCGGGAGAAAAACGGCAAATGACAGGAAAAAAGAAAACAGAACGGAAACGAGAACCGACAGAAAAGGCAGCGCCAAAACAGAAAAAAGGACAGCCGCAGGCTCTGACAGAAACAGCAGATCCGTTTCCAAAACCAATACCGCAAGGAAAAACTCTGCCGATTCATTAAAGCCGGTAAACGGAAAGGTAAGATCGGGCGGCAAGCCCCGCAGCTCCGAACGTTCTTCGGAACCGGGAAGCTCCCAAAGCGCTCAAAGCCATATCCGCTTTGCCGAAAGAAGCGACAGCTACCGCAAAAAACGCGGCAGCGGAGACCTTGCCTTGGCAGGCGGCGGCACTGTGGCAAAAACCCGTATAAAGCCCAGAAAGAAGATCGAAGCTTTGCTTGGATTCGACTATCCTTTCTTTATGATAGTAATGATACTGCTGGCTATCGGGCTTATAATGCTGTTTTCAGCCAGCTATGCCACCGCATACAGCCAATACGGCGACAGCCTTTACTACATAAGAAATCAGGTGCGTTATGCCGCACTGGGATTTGTAGCACTGCTTGCAGCCTCTGTATTTGATTATCACCTTTTTAAGAAAAAGCCGCTTATGCTCGTTCTTTCAGTGGCAGCCGCGGTTTTTATGGTTCTGGTAAAGCTCAAGCCTACCGAACAGGGCGGTGCGGAGCGGTGGCTCACAATAGGACCCATCACTTTTCAGCCCTCGGAAATACTGAAATTCGTGGTAATTATACTTTTCGCGTATTTTGCAGAAAAAAACTTCGAGTATCTGAAAGACATCAAAAAAGGACTTTTGCCCTTTGCAATAATACTTATGGCTTCCTGCGGTCTGCTGATGATGCAGCCCCACCTTTCGGGTACTATCATAGTTTTCGCTATCGGTTTTGTTATGATGTATGTGGCGGGAGTTCGCCCAAAATATTTGATACTGCTGCTGTTGGGTGTGGGATTGCTTGTGGCGATAGCCATACCTGTGCTTAATGCCTTGGGATACGATTACTTTACATCAAGGTGGGTCAGCTTTGTAGCTCCCGAATCGGATATTGGCGACACCACCTTCCAGACCTATCAATCCCTTGTTACCATTGGAAGCGGCGGACTGTTCGGCTTGGGCTTCGGAAATTCAAGACAGAAATACAGCTATCTCCCTATGGCGAGAAACGACTTCATTTTCTCTATTGTCTGTGAAGAACTTGGTTTCGTGGGCGGAATGCTGGTTATCCTCCTCTTTGTTATACTTGTATGGAGAGGCTTTTACATCTGCTCAAAGGCAAAAGACAAGTTCGGAATGCTGATCGCTTTCGGCATCACTTTCCAGATAGGACTGCAGGCACTGATGAATATCGCCGTTGTATCCAACTCAATGCCCAATACGGGTATCTCCCTGCCTTTCTTCAGCTACGGCGGAACGGCGCTGTGCATGCAGCTGGGCGAAATGGGAGTACTGCTGAACATCTCACGAAAAGCAGAGCTTGACTAAATATAATACTAAGGAAAAGAAAACATGAAAGTTTTAATTGCGGCAGGAGGAACTGCCGGACACATAAACCCCGCTCTTGCCATTGCAGATAAGGTGGTAAACGTTCTGCCGGAGAGCAAGGTGCTTTTCGTAGGCAGACCCGACAGCATGGAAGCAAAGCTGGTGAAAAAAGCAGGCTACGACTTCCACGGCATAAAAATGGAGGGGCTGCAAAGACATCTTTCGCTGAAAAATATTCAGAGAAACGTCAAGGCGGCATACTATTATGCGGCTGCATTCCCCCATGTGAAAAAACTGATAAACGAGTTTGAACCCGATATATGTGTGGGAACAGGGGGCTACGTCTGCGGCGCCGTCCTCCGTGAAGCGGCAAGAATGGGCGTAAAAACAGTTACACACGAAAGCAACTCCTACCCCGGACTTACCACCAAGCTCCTTTCCAAAACTGCCGACATGATCTTCCTGTTTTCGGAGGACTGCCTTAAGCATCTGAAGCACACGGAAAAATGCGTGATAACGGGAAATCCCCTGAGAAACAACATTCCCATTGAGGAAAAGGAAGCTGCAAGAAAAAGATTGGGGCTTCCCGAGGGCTTCACTATCCTTTCTCTCGGAGGAAGCTTAGGCGCAAATAAGATCAACGAAGCTGTAGCCAAGCTTATGGCATGGGAACAGCAAAAGGGCAGCATCAACCATATCCACTCCTACGGCGGAAACGGCAGAGACAGCTTCGGCGGACTGCTTGAAGAAAACGGCGTTGATAAAAGCTCCGAAAGACTTATCCTGAAAGAATATATAGACAACATGTACACTTGCATGTGCGCGGCAGATCTGATAATTTCAAGAGCAGGCTCAATGAGCCTTACCGAGATCATGGCGATAGGCAGACCCTCGGTGCTGATCCCCTATCCCAACGCTACGGAAAATCACCAATACTACAACGCAAAAACACTGCAGGACGCCGACGCAGCTATCCTGAGAGAGGACAAGAACCTCGACGGAAAATGGCTGATAGACGAGGTGGAACAGCTTTATCACGATACTGCGCGGCTTACAGCAATGGGAGTCAACGCAAGGAAGCTGGCAAAAACCGATGCGGCTGATGTTATTTTGAGTAAGATGATCGATTTAGTGGGTTGAGGAAATAGCCGGGTTTAGTAAATAGTATTGATACTGTTTATTCAAACAGTATTTTCAGCAATCTTGTTTATTACATTAAATGACTCTTTCATAGCGGAAAAAATCATTACCACTTGCGCAACAGTTTTAAAAAGGGCAGCACACAAAAAAGATTGTGAAAAGCAAAACACACAAAAACAAAAAACAAACCGGCTCACCGCCAAGTGAAAAGCAAAATTAACCAAATCACCCAATTAAGCATAGACTAAAGAGTAAATTGCTTATTGAAAGGGTGATAAATATGGCAGAGCAGCAGCGAATCATTATAAGCGGCGGGAAACGCTTAGAGGGCGAGATAGCCGTCCAGGGCGCGAAAAACGGCGCTCTTCCGCTGTTTGCGGCGGCAGCGCTGTGCGGCGGCGAATCGGTCTTACATAACTGCCCCAAGCTCAGCGACTGCGATTCGGCTTGCCGCATACTTGAATGTATCGGCTGTAAATGCAAAAGAGAAAAAAACACAGTAACGGTGGATTCCTCGGTGATAGGCTCGGTGGAAGTGCCTACTCATCTTATGAGGGAAATGCGTTCCTCCATTATCTTTTTGGGAGCGATCCTGACCCGATGCAAAAGCTGTCGGCTGTCTTTTCCCGGCGGCTGCGAGCTGGGTCCGCGGCCTATCGACTTTCACTTAGCCGCGTTAAGGGAAATGGGCGCGGAGATCGAGGAAAAGCACGGCTTTTTAGACTGTACCGCCCCCTCGGGACTTCACGGAGCGAAGATAACGCTTTCCTTTTCCTCTGTGGGAGCTACGGAAAACATAATGTTAGCGGCTTCCCTTGCAGAGGGCGTTACCGAGATACACAATGCCGCCCGTGAGCCCGAAATAACCGATCTTGCAAGCTTTATCAACAAATGCGGCGGAAAGGTAAGCGGAGCGGGGGGCAGCACTGTGACAATTGAGGGCGTAGAAAAGCTCCGCCCCTGCGAACATAAGATAATGCCCGACCGTATTGCGGCGGCTACATATCTTTGCTGCGCCGCTGTCAGCGGCGGCGAGCTTATTCTGACAGAGACAGACCATAACGACCTGCGGCCCGTAACGGCAGTTTTAGAGCAAATGGGCTGCCGCATTTATTCCTACGGACAGAGCAATATGTTTATAAATGCGAAAAAGCCCCTTATATCCCCCGGCACTGTAAGAACAAATGTCCACCCCGGCTTTCCCACAGACGCACAGCCGCCTTTAATGGCGCTGACCACTTTGGCAGCCGGTACCACAGTCTTTGTGGAGAATATTTTTGAAAACCGCTTCAAACACGCTTCCGAGCTGGCAAGGCTGGGCGCAAGGATCAGCGTTGAGGGCAAGGTAGCGGTGGTAACGGGAGTGAAAAATCTATCGGGAGCGGAACTAATGGCTACCGATCTTCGCGGAGGGGCGGCGCTGATAACCGCGGCACTCGGAGCAGAGGGCGTTTCCCGTATCTCCGGACTTTCCCATATCGACAGAGGATATGAGAATATCGAGGGAGTTCTGAGAAGCGTGGGAGCGGATATAAAAAGGATGTAAATAATAAGGGACAGAACAAGATTTGCCCGAAAACCCCGCGCAAATTTTGCGAAAACAGGTTCTTTTAACGATAAAAAACAGGAGCAAAAAAATGCCCGAATTTGAAACAAGAAAACGCAAAACCATGTCGGAACAGGAGCTTTACCGCGAGTATCACGGCGACACCGGCACAGCGAAAAAAGCTGATTCCCCCAAAAGGAAAAATACAAAGAAGAAAAAAAGCAGGCCTGCTTCAAAAGAACCCTCTTCTGCCATTTCCAACAGAAAAAGAGTTGAGGAGGAGATCCGCAGAAAGCAGAAAGAAGCCAAAAGGTCCAAAACCTACGCAGGAAAAACATCGGGAAGATCACCCGAAAGCAAGACATCTTCCTCTGCGGCAAAGCGCAAAGCGCCCCGCCCTCAGTCGGGGAAAAACGCAAAAGCCGCGGCAGCAAAGAAAAAGTCGGGCAGATATACCCTTTACTACGTTCTTATAGGTATCGTGGTGATAATAGCCCTTACCATACTGTCAACCACGGTGCTTTTCAATATAGGTGTATTTGTGGTAAACGGCGAGACCATTTACTCTGACGAAGAAATAATCGATGCCTGCGGAATAATCAAGGGAGAAAATCTTCTGAAGATCAACACAGGCAAGGCGGAGGAAAGGATAGTTTCCAACCTGGTGTACATAGAGTCAGCCAAGGTGGGGAGAGGCTTCCCCAACCGCCTTACCCTGTCCGTTACGCCTGCCAAAGCCGCTGTCGCCTTTGCTTACGGCGGACAATATTACATTATCTCCGAGCAGAAGCGTTTGCTTGAGATCTCAAACACTCCTCTGGGCTGTCCTGTGGTAAAGGGCGTACAGATGATATTACAGCCAAAGGAGGACAAAAAGGAGGAAACCACCGCCAATAATTCGGAGACCACCACCGCGGCTGAACCGGAAGTTCCCACTGCCAAAGAGGGAATTACCTTGGAAAATGATGCGGAACAGATCGCCGTAGGCGTGACCCTGGGCGACGACGACAACAGCAGGATCAGGCTGGCGCTTACCATAGCAAAGCTGATGACGGAAAACGGGCTTACAAAGGACTATGAGCTGAATATCGCAGATACCCTCGGCGTACAGATCCGCTATGACGGACATGTGACGCTGATCTTGGGTACCACGGCGGCGCTTAATGATAAGATATACAAAGCCGCCCGCGTAATTGAGGAGGATATAAGGGAGAATGAGAACTGCTCTCTGAATCTCACCAACCCCGACCGCGCGGTGAAAAGACCGATATATGAGAATAATGAGGTAACCACTGTGGCTGAAACTGAGCCTGTTACTGAGGAAGTGACCACGGAGCCTGAGGGGGAGCCTGAACCGGAAGCTTAAAACTGAATGGTTGTGCAGATTTTTGTTCTCTTAGGAAAGTTGGCGGTAATTTGGCTTCTCTTAGGAAAGTTGGCAGTAATTTGGCTTCTCTTAGGAAAGTTGGCGGTAATTTAACTTCTCTTAGGAAAGTTGGCAGTAATTTGAGTTCTCTCGAAAAAGTGGTACTAATTCGGTTCTCCCAAGAAAGCGGTGATAATTTGGGTTCTCTCAAGAAACTTGGTGGTGATCTACTGATTTAAAAGAATTTCAAAATTCCGAAAATCAAGCTCCGCGCCGCAAGCGTCGCTCCTCTTGATTTTCGGAACCGGTCAGAATTTCCGTAGGAAATTCTGACGCTTTTTGAAATTCGTGCTATCAGGACAGTTGTGCGAGTGGCAGCCTTTCCATATTAAGGAGGGTTTGGCATAATTTAACTATTTTTTCTACAATATGTTGTAAAAAAAACTGAATTTTTGGTTAAAGATTTTTAAAAAAGGTATTGAAATCATATACAAAATCTGTTAAAATAATATAGTGCAGAATTATGTTATCAGAATAGAAAATCATCGGAGAAAATTATCGAAAATATCGGAGGTACAAAGATGGGTGTTTTTATAGATGAGGACGGATTTGAGATGGAAACGGACAATTTGGACGAATCCGCCGTCTATGATGTTAAAATAAAAGTTTTCGGTGTAGGCGGAGGCGGCGGAAACGCTCTTGCATATATGGCAAAGCTGTACGCTAAAGAAGCCGAGGAAATGGAAGCGTCCGGCGAGGACGTTATGGCAGGTCTCCGTGACAAGATCGAGTTTATCGCAGTCAATACCGACGTTGCTGCTCTTAAGGGCAAGGATAAGAACCTTATGCGCCGCATTCAGATCGGAAAAAAGACCTGTAAGGGCAGAGGCGCAGGCGGACGTCCCGAGGTAGCTGCCGAAGCCGCTAAAGAAAACAGCGACGAGATCAAGGACATTATTCAGGACGCGTCTATCGTGTTCATTGCCGCAGGTATGGGCGGCGGTACAGGTACAGGTGCAGCCCCCGTTATTGCCGAGATCGCCAAGGAAATGGATAAAATAACCGTAGGCGTTGTCACCAAGCCTTTTGAGTATGAGCGCGAGTATAAGATGAATCAGGCTGTGAAGGGTATCGACGAGATGCGCAAGCATGTTGATTCCCTGCTGATAATCCCTAACGAAAGACTGTTAAAGACCAATGAAAAAATGCTCAGCTTCAAGCAGGCTTTCGCTATGGTCGATGACGTGCTTTACCGCTCTGTCAAGATAATTTCCGATATGGCTTATAAGAGCGCAAACAGCATAATCGGCACCGACTTTGCCGACCTTTGCTCCATTCTCTCCAATTCGGGAGACGCGCATATCGCTCTTGGCGTTGGTACAGGCGAAAACAAGATCCAGGACGCTGTTTCACAAGTTGTCAACAGCCCGCTGCTTGAGACCTCTATCAACAGCGCAACACGTTTGCTTATCAACGTTACCCTGTCTACAGACAGCGCTATCAGCGATCTGAACGATATTGCAAGAATGATCACCGATATGGCAGATCCTTCCGTAGAAATGATCCAGGGCGTAAGCCAGGACGAGAACCTTTCCGATACTATCAGTATTGCGGTCATCGCAACAGGCTTCAAGCCCGGAGCCCCTGCTATCAAGTCTACCTTTAACAATCCTCCTGCTGCAGCTCAACAGACTGCCGCTAAGCCTGCCGAACAGGGTGTTATCCTGGCGCAGGGATCGGAAAATGACAGCGGTGATATCACCACCTCCAAAAACTCCGATGACCTTTCTGATATTATCAAGAATACTTTGGGTAATATTCAAGGTCAGGAGAGATTTGCAGATCTGCAGGATATTTTTGATAACAGATATAAGAAGTAATAGGTAATTACATAATTTAAGGACTGCGAAATTCGCAGTCCTTTTGATTTATTTATCTTTATCTTTTTCCCCATTATCAAGCCTGAACACAATGATCTTGCTTATACAGTTATCCCCCACCTCTGTCACCACAAACCGCAGATCCTCATAATCGGTATGGGGCGTTTTTTCCGTATCTTCGGGAATATAGCCCAGCAAGTCGGTAACAAAGCCGCCAATGGTATCGTATTCGTGATCCTCGGGCAGTTCATAGTCGAACAGCTCCAGGACTTCCTCGGGATCACAATCGCCCTCTATCTGATACTTGTCCTTGCCGAGCTGCTTTATGCTGACCTCTTCGTCGTCATATTCGTCCTGGATATTGCCCATTACCGACTCGATAAGATCCTCCACTGTAACAAGACCCGCAGTGCCGCCGTATTCGTCAATAGCCACAGCCATGCCCGACTTGTTTTCCGTCAGCTGCTTGAACGCCATATCACAGGGGCAGCTTTCGGGGATTATGGAAACATCTCTGATAAAGTCCTTGGCGGTGTAATTCTCCGTGTGTTCCTTTCCGATAAGGCACAGCAAGTCCTTTACAAGAATGATGCCGATAATATTGTCTATGCTCCCGCGGTACACGGGGATCCTCGAAAAACCCTCCTCTAAAGCAAGGTATACAATATCGTCCGTGCTGACCCCTTCTTCCACTGCCGCTATGTTGACTCTGTGAGTCATAACGTCGGATATTTTCAGGTCGCCGAACTCAAAGATGTTGTTTATCATCTCCACGGAGGAGGTCTCTATCTCTCCGCTTTCCGCTCCTGCGTCCACGAGAGACATTATCTCGTCCTCGGTGGCTGCCTTGTAGCTCTCGCCCAAAGCCTTTTTCAGTAAAGAGTTGAGCCCCTTTTCCAAAAGTATCAAAGGGTACAGTATATAATAAGCCGGTTTATGTTTTCGCCCGTCTGCGTCCATTTTGGTTTCCTTTCTTTTATTAGAATTTACTTTTCCCTAATTTATCACATTTTTGCTTGAAAAACAAGTGTTTGGAAGTCGAAAGCCTGTCTGACCTGCCCCAAGAGCAAGCGTTTCCAAGCCCGAAAGCCTGTCTGACCTGTCCCAAAAGCAAGCGTTTCCAAGCCCGAAAGCCTGTCTGCCCTGCCCCAAAAGCAAGCGTTTCAAGTCCGAAACCCCGTCGGCCCTGCCCCAAAAGCAAGTGTTTCCAAGTCTGGAACTCTGTCTGACTTCTTGAAAACAAGCGTTTCCAAGTCCGAAAAACTGTCTGCCTTGCCTGAAAATCAAACGTCCCCAAGCCCGAAAAACCTGTCAGCGTTTTTATTGCAGATTTCTATCATTTCCTCGGCGCTAAATCCCTTTATCTCGCCCATTTTTGCCGCGGTGTATTGTATCATTGAACTGTCGCAGCGTTCGCCTCTCAAAGGCACAGGCGCCATATATGGACAGTCTGTTTCCAGCATAAGCCTGTCGGTGGGTATCACTTCGCAGGCGGAAATGGCTCTTTTGGCATTTTTGAAGGTGAGAACGCCCGTGAAACTGATATACAGTCCCATATCTACCAGCTCCCTTGCGGTCTCCGCGCTGCCGCTGAAGCAGTGCATTACCGCTTTTTCGGGCTTAAGCTCGCGCAAAATATTCATAGTGTCCTCTGTGGCATCTCTGCTGTGGATTATTATGGGCATGTCTGTTTCTTTGGCGATCGCTGTCTGTCGGCGGAAAAACTTTATCTGCTCCTCACGGTCAAAATTTTCATAATGATAGTCAAGACCGATCTCGCCTAAAGCCTTGATTTTTGGACGGGTCAAAAGCTCTTTCAGCTCTGATTCCCAGTCCTCGCCTGCATCTGCAATGTCCTCGGGGTGCAGCCCCAAAGCGCCGTACATTCCTTCAAAGCTCTCTGTAAGAGCTATTGTAGGCTGCCACCTTTTTCGGGCACAGCCAACTGTGATTATTTTGCCCACCGATTCCTCAAAAAGCCTTGCTAAAAGCTGCTCTCTGTCGCTGTCAAAGGCGTCGTCGTCATAGTGGGCGTGGGTGTCTGTCAGTTTTATCATTTTAATGATCTTTATTTTCCTTAAGATTTTTTACGCTGTCACGCTCCAGCAGATTTCCTGTAACAAGGATCCTGCCGCAGTGGTAGTTGTTGTCTCTTATTTTTCTTACGAGAATTTCCACTGCTTCGCTGCTCATGTGGTAGCTGTTGATATCCATGGTGGTGATCCGCGGGTTGCTTATGGTGGAGTAGATATGATTGTCATAGCCCACTATGGAAATGTCGTTGGGAATGCGGTAGCCCATGGATTTCAGCTGATTTACCACCTGATAGGCGGTGTCGTCGCAGTTGCACACAAAGGCTGTGGGCATTTCGTCCGGAAAGCGTATAGATTTGAAGTTTACGCCCTCGCTGTCCCTGTCGTCTATGACCCAATCATCTCTGAGGGGAATGCCGTGTTCGAGAAGTGATTTGTAGTACCCCATATATCTGTCCTGAATGCTTGATGTAGCGGTAATGGTTCCGATAAAGCCGATACGGCGGTGTCCGTTGTTGATAAGGTAATTTGTGATAGAGTAGGAACCGAAGAAGTTATCCGAAAGCACCGTTTCCACATCTAAACGGCTGCTGTAAAAGTCTAGAAAGACAATAGGTATCTGCGCCGACAGAATGTTTTCCACATAGGAGTCGGAAAACTGTCCCAGTGCAATTATGCCGTCTATCTTTTTCTCGGTTATGGAGTTGGACATTGCTCCCGCCCGCTCGTCCTTTTCGGTGATGACCTCCAAAATGCCGTAGTAGCTTTGTTTTTGCAGCAGCTCCACGATATAGCGGTACACTACCCAATAAAAGGCGCTGGCATCGCTGATGAACCTCTGTGCCACCAATACTCCTATGTGGTAGGTAAGGGCCTCCTTGGAATTTTTGGAAACATAGCTTACGCGGTAGCCCATTTCGTTGGCTTTCTGCTTTATTCTCTGTCTAAGCTCATCGCTTACGCCGTCCTTGTCGCTTAAGGCTTTGGAAACTGTAACGGTGCTGCAGCCCAATTCGGCGGCAATGTCGCTCATAGTAACGGTTTTCTTGATCATGATACTGTCACCCGACCTTTCGGTGAATAAACTGAAAGTGTTTAACTTTATATAAATATTTTAAGTTAAATTAGGAAAAAAGTAAAGTAAAATAATGCACAAAATTAGTAAGTCTATATTGTTGTTTTTAACAAATTTACTGATTTATAATTCGCGCTGTCAGGGAAGTTGTGCTGGGTTTGGTTCTTTTAGGGAAATTGTGCTGGGTTTGGTTCTCTTGGGGAAGTTGTGCTGATTTGGTTCTCTTGGGGAAGTTGCGCTGGGTTTGGTTCTCTTAGGGAAGTTGTGCTGGGTTTGGTTCTCTTGGGGAAGTTGCGCTGGGTTTGGTTCTCTTAGGGAAGTTGTGCTGGGTTTGGTTCTCTTAGGGAAGTTGTGCTGATTTTGGTTCTCTCAAGAAAGTTGGCGGTAATTTACTGATTTAAAAAGAATTTCAAAATTCCGAAAATGAAGCTCAATGGCGCAAGCGCCAAGAGC
>JAAVIE010000075.1 GCA_014799325.1 Oscillospiraceae bacterium | reverse complement strand
GTTGAGGAGATCAAAAACGTAACCGGAATAGGGGAAGCAAGATTTAACAATATTAAAGATCAAATAACTGTTTAGACAAAACAAGGGCATAGAAAAATTTCTATGCCCTGATTTATGTATATCAATTACTTGATAATTCTGATCTTTCCGACAATAGGAACTTCCTTAGCCTTGCCTGTTGCGGCATTGACAATGCCCATAATTACAAGCACTAAAACCAAGAGAGCCAAAACGCCCGAAAGAATAGCGCCGACAAAAGGAATGATGCTGAGAATACTGCCTACAACACCGACAACAATATCAACAATAAAAAGAACTAAGCCCTGATTTGCGTGGAAACGCGCATAGGGAGAATTGGGAGCAGCCAGCAAAGGAATAAGGAACAGTATTCCGAAGTAAGCCAGAACTGCCATTACCTTGTTGGCAGCAATATCGTTGGGATCCATTGTTGCTGTGAAATCGTCGCCCTGTGCAGGAGCGGGTGCGGGGTTAACGTAAGCGTTGTTGTTTGCAGCGGTCTGTTGAGGAGCGCCGCAGCTGGGGCATATTGCCGCATTGTCGTCAATATTTGCGCCGCATTTGGTGCAGAATGCCATGGTGAAATCCTCCTTAAAATGTAGGTTTTTATAAAGCAAAGTTACTTTATTATATATTATAGCTTATTTTGGGAAATAAATCAAGAAAGATTTTTTATTTTCGCTATAAATTTTTTCAGCTGTTGAGCTTTCTCTCCACACTGTCGGGATTGATAGAGTACTTAACGGCAGTCTCGGCAGATATAATATTGTTTTTGCAGAGCTTGATGAGGTAATTGTCCATGCTGATCATACCTTCTTCGCCAAAGCTGTTGATAGCGTTGTCGATCTGGTGGATCTTACTTTCACGGATCATATTTCTGATAGCTCCGTTGCAGTTCATTATCTCAAATGCGGGAACAAGCTTTCCGCTTATTGTGGGGATAAGCTGCTGTGAAATAACCGTCTGCAAAAGCTGTGAAAGCTGTACTCTGATCTGCTGCTGCTGGTTGGGGGGAAATGCGTCAATAATACGGTCAATGGTGTTTGCCGCACCTACGGAGTGCAGAGTGGAAATGATAAGATGTCCTGTTTCAGCGGCGGTCATAGCAGTCCTTATAGTCTCAAAGTCACGCATTTCACCTACAAGAATTACATCGGGGGATTGTCTCAAGCTTGCTCTCAGCGCGGTAACGTAGTCCTCGGTATCTGCATGTATCTCACGCTGGCTGATAATGCTCTTGTGATTTTTATGGATAAATTCGATAGGATCTTCAAGAGTGATGATATGGTTGTTTCTGGATCTGTTAATCTCGTCGATAACGCAGGCAAGAGTGGTGGATTTACCGCCGCCTGCAGGTCCTGTTACAAGAACCAGACCCTTTGTCTTATTAACAACGCTCATTACCTCGTCGGGAATAGACATTTCCGACGCTTCGGGAATATCAAAAGCAATAAGACGGATAACGGCAGACAGGGAACCGCGTGACTTGTACGCGCTCATACGGAAACGTGAAAGCCCCTTGATAGAAATGGAGAAGTCGTCGTCACCTGTAGTTTTAAACTTGGTCATATCTCTGCCGGCTTCGTTATAAGCTTCGGTAAGCAGAGCTTCCGCGTCGTCCTTACTGAGCCTTTCTTCGCCTTGGTGCTGAATGACGCCGTTTACCTTAAAGGTCACAGGGATACCCGTTACAATAAAAACGTCACTGGCTTTCTGTTCAACTGCGTCTTTAAGTATTGCTCTAAAATCCATTTTTGCTCCTCTTTTCTGTTGGAATTTTGGAATTATTTATACTAATGGAGATTCTCCGTCCCAGATATCAAAACCGTCATCAATAATGATCTGTTTTTCTGAAACGATTTTCTGTGACAGTACATCAAAGGCGTTATTTTGGAATTTTACAACGGTAAGCAGAGAACGGTTTTCGTCAATGCTTGCCTTGAAGCTTATCTCAACTCCGTCGGGAGTTGTTTTCGCGCTTGCACCTTTTTCAGAAACTATGGCTGAAATTTCCGCATTGTCCGTCACATTATTCAAAGCGGCTTTTATTTCGCTGAATTTGACAGCCGCCTCTTTTTCCGCGTTATAATAGCTCGTTTCTATCTCGGAGGATTTTTTTACCTCCCTCAGCTCGTTCTGAGCGGAAACCAGCGTGAGAACGGAGAAATTCGTAATTGTCATTACTATAAATATGATAAGTATTAAAGCGCCGCCTATACCGGCAGATTTTTGATGACGCTTTGCTGCCACACGACTTTCCTCCCCTCAAAAAAATTTGTATTATCTTTAAATGCCGTTAGCTGCAAAAAGCAGAATCTATTGTGTAGATCAGCTTGCTGTCAGCTTCTCTGAAAACTTCGATCTTATATTCGGTCAATCCGTTATCGGAAGCGGATATCTCGGAAACAACGTAATAAGCCGCTTCTTCGGAACCCGAATCTGCGGAAATCAGATCTGCATTGTATTTAAAGGTATTTCCTTCAGTCTCATTTCCGCTTTTTATCAGCTCTGCGTGATTCTGCGCTAAGATCAGAGCATTACTCATATCTCTGCTTTCTGTGATACTGACCGAGGCTTTTGCGATTATGGCGGCGCATACGCTGGCGCACACCGCAAAGATCAAAAGCGCGATCATAAGCTCCATTAAAAACAGATTTGATTTTCTGCCTTGTTTCATTTATCTGCCTTTCTTATGTAAAGTATTATGATCCAAGTAGGGAATTACAAGGAGTTTACATAAAATACAGTGCTTTTTTCATTTTCGTCAACTAAAGTGATTTCATAAACACCGTCATTATATGAAAATGTAAGTCCGGAAGCTCTTGTAAGAGCAGATCCTGCATCCAATTCCTGGGGAACATTTGCATTACAGAACAGCTCTCTTACCATTCCGTCATATAAATAAATATAGGTGTTATAGGTGCCTTCGATAAAGGTATTGGTGATACAAAGGGCGTTTACACCCTTGTAATCAACTATTGAAATAATTCCTGCGTCATTGTTGGAGCGGATCTTTGCGGTTATGTAGCTTACGCAGGTCTGTCTGTCAAAGCGGTCGTCCATCTGAGCAGCTGAATTTTTATAAGCTGCGGCGCCGGAGCTGATGATCAGCAGTGACATAAAGACAAATACTGCAAAGAGAATTACCACAAACAGACTGTCGATAGAATGAGAACGGCTGGTTTTCACTTGCTCACCTGCTTTCTCTCGACCCTGACATCAGGCATAATATTTGTGGCGAACATATTGTAGAAAACAGTGTATTCATCGCTTATACGAAGTCCGTAATTTTCCTTAAGATAATCAATGCTCTCGGGATAGGCGCCTTCTTGGGCATAACAGGTGATGATCGCCCTTTTAACGGCCTTTTCTGTTATGGATAAGCCCTCGGAATTGGCGTTTTCACCTATATCATTAAAAGAAAAAACAGCAAGTACGATTATTAGAGCAAAGATCAAAACGGCGGGAATACATTTCAGAACGGGAACGAGGGATTTATTTACCTTCAAAATATAGCCCTCCTTTCAGAATTTTGTCAAGATTATCATTTACATTGCCGTGATCACCGACAGAAGCGGAACCATTACCGAGAACAGAACGAAGCCTACCAACAGCGACATGATGATTACCAGAGCAGGCTCAACTCTGCTGATCTTTTCGTCTACAGATGTATTTACCTTTTCTGCGTAATCGTCTGCGATCTTTCTCATAGTCTCATCAGTCTTACCTGTGTGAAAGCTGATAGAAAGCTTGCTGGAATTTATGGAATCGAGAATTGCCGACTTCTGAATAGCCTTGTCAAAGCCGATGCCGCTTCTCATCATCTTCTGGCAGGAGTTGATCTTCTTAATGGAGTCTTCGTCACAAAGCTTTTTGGACATTTCCAAGGATTCGTCAATATCCATTCCGCTGGACATAGTCATAGACATTGCGGAAGCGAACTTGGACGCGGACATCTGCTTTTTCAGCTTCTTGCCCTGAACAATTGCAAGCACCTTATTGTGAGTAGCAGGGAGCTTGTAAAGCAAAAGGATCAATCCGACGATCACAACTGCCCCGATAACGATATACACCGCATAATCACGCATGATGTTGCCAAGATTCATAAGAGCAAGGGCAGAAGCGGACATTGTGATGCCGATCTGCTTGAAAACGTCGTTGAACACAGGCATTACCTGCGTCAAAAGCAATATGACGATAACAACCAGAATTGCTAAAAGGATCAGGGGGAAAGTAACTGCATTTTTGATATTCTGCGCTATTTCGTCCTGTCTTGCATAATATACGGACAGTTCTCTCAATACCGAGTCAAGGCGGCCTGTATGCTCGCCGATAGCTATCATTTCCTCCACATAGGCAGGGAAAGCGTTGGTGCGCTTTACAGCATTGGAAAAAGTTCCGCCCTTTGAGGTCTCCTTTAAAAGGATCTCCAGTACAGGATCCTTGTCGCCTTCTTCTATAAGCATATAGATACCGTCATTTATTGACATTCCCGAGCTTAACGTATCAAAAAGCTCGCTGAATAATCTTGATATGTATTCGGGTTTCAGCTTTTTTGTTGAGGCCATTTTGTTTCTCCTTATGCAAAATTATAAAGCTTAATATAAATAGTCTGTTCTGTAATTGGATCCATCGCCGATAAACTCAACTATAGCATTACTCATTTTGGAGCCTGCGGCATAGGTAGGATCCATTCTGTGCCATGCGGAGCCGTCAAAATAGATCGCTCCGTATACCCAGCCCACATCGGTTATATACACATTTACCCAGGCGTGATATGCGGGTCCGGCATAGCCGACAGCCACCTGTGTGGGAATATTTTGACTGCGGAGCATAGCTGCCATTGTTCCTGCATAGTCAGAACAAATTCCTTTTTTTTGATTGATGACCTTTTCGGTATCAGGAACATAGCTCTTGATAGATCCGCCTGTAATGGCGGCAGCAAGGGAATTATCATAAGTAACATTATCAACAAGCCATGAATAAACTCTGTCTACCTTTTCAAGATCACTTGTAGCACCGCCGCAAAGCTGTGACGATTTTGTTACTGCGCTGTCACCGTAAGAAAAATTTACATAGTTGCTTGGACGCAAGAAAGGCGCAAGTGAATTAGACAAGGAAACACTGACATTTTCATCAAGCACAACGGCGTATTGTGATCCAACGGCTTCACAAATTTTTATATTGTAGGTTCCGTCTCCGGCAGTGAGGGGAATTGACTCAAAACTGCTTCTTGATTTTATTGTGTATACTTGTTGTGTTCCGGTGGGATTTGTTACCAGAACCTTGACTGTGCCGTTTGAACCCGAATATTTTGCCATAGCATAGCCGTCTTTGGTATTGCTGTAATCCAGTGCTGCAATGGCATTGGAAGAAACAAGAACGCCGTCAGCCGATGTGCTGTAAATAGTGGGAGGTGAGGGTTCGGAAGGAGTCACAGGAGCTGCCGTTGTAGTTGTGGTCACAGCAGGCGGATCGGGATTAACAGGCTCAGGCTCTGTAACAGGATCATCGACGATAGGAGGATCGGTGACATCTTCTTCCGTTTCTTCCTCTGTTTCCGTTGTTTCCAAAGTAGTTACTGCCGAAGTCTGAGCAAGCGTGGTAGTGCCTGCGGCAGTTTCGATCGGCTTGGCAGTGACCTCTGCCGGTGTGGTTTCGATGTAGCCTACAGTTTCAGCAATAGTATCATCAGCATGAGTTATATCAGGAACATTACTGTTAATATTGCATCCGGTCAGAAGAAAAGACAACACTATAGCAAAAGAGATCAATTTTTTGTTTTTCAAAGTATTCTCCTTCCTTTAGCTTATTTATTTCAAATAAATAAGCTTAACCATAAATAAAAAAACATAAATTATCAACATATATTTTATCACAAGCAAGCAACAATGTCAATAAAAAGCCAATAAAAAACGGTTAAAAATTTGTGAAAACATAAAAAAGCGGCAGCTAAAACTTTTACAATAATTTAGCCGCTGCCGCATATAGGTTTTATTCACCTAAATTTTCCAAGGAGTCAGCTAAAAGAGAGTCGATATTGTCGGCACTGTCAGACTGCGAAATTGCCTGTTCCTGTCCGTTTTCCTCGTCCTCTTTGCTTAAAACGCTCTTGTATTTTTTAGGTTCGGGATTATGCTGTTTGAACATAAGGGAATTTTTATACAATTCGGGAAATTTTTCCGCCAAAAATTTGTGATCCTTTAAAGGAACTCTGTCGCCGTGCATTATGCGGCGTGCGATCTTCATACATTTGGCAAGATCCTGAATACGGTTGCCGCTCTTGTTCTCCTTGGCTTCCTCAAGCTGTTTTGTGAAAAACTCAAACTCGATCATAGAGTTGCTTTTTTCCTGTTCTTTTTTATTCGGATCTTTATTCAGCAGATCTTCCTGTCCCGATTTCTCGCTTTTGTTAGTTCTTGCAAGATATTCCTGTGCTTCTTGTGTCAGTGTGAGAATATCCGTTCTGGGGGATTTTGCCTGATTGTTTTCCGAAACTGTCTTATTAGGGGTGTACTTTATGGGATTCTGATACGCAGCCCCTAACTTGTTGATAGCCACAGAAACACCTTCCTTCTTATGCCGATGCAATTATAAAAAAGTCTGATATATATACTTTATAATTTTATCGTCAGATGTTCTGAAAAGTTTATACTGTTTTTGAAAAATATTTTGGGAAATTTTCGTTCACTTCTGTAAATATTATGAACTGAAACCGCAAAGAAACGCATATTGAAGCCATTTGCTCCGATATGCGTTCTTAAAACTTTAAATTGTGATCTGTCCGAAAACCTCGCCTATCTTGCTTTCAATAAGCAGATCGGCGGAGGAATCGGCATTGGTAGGTGACATATTGATTATTACTAAATTATTTCCGCGGAAATAGTTGATAAGTCCCGCAGCAGGGTAGACTACAAGGGAAGTGCCGCCAATGATCAGGGTGTCGGCGTTGGCGATAGCGTTTACCGCGCCGTTTACCACATCATTGTCAAGCTGTTCGCCGTATAGGACTACATCGGGCTTTATAAGTCCTCCACACTGACAATGGGGGACGCCCTCGCTTTTCTGCATGTATTCGGCATCAAAGAGCTTTCCGCATTTGCGGCAGTAGTTTCTGTGGACCGATCCGTGAAGCTCATAGACCGCCTTACTGCCCGCCTTCTGGTGCAGTCCGTCTATATTTTGCGTGATTATTGCCGACAGCTTGCCTTTTTGCTCCATTTCAGCCAACTTTATATGGGCAGTATTGGGCTTAGCGTCAAGACAAAGCATCTTGTCGCGGTAAAAGCGGTAAAATTCTTCCGTCTGGGAGAAGAAAAAGTCATCGCTTAAAATAGTTTCGGGAGGGAACTTGTATTTTTGGTTGTAAAGCCCATCCACACTGCGGAAATCGGGTATCCCGCTTTCGGTGGAAACTCCCGCTCCTCCGAAAAAGACAGTATTTTTTGACTTTGAAAGTATTTCGTTCAGCTTTTGTATTTTGTCATTCATAATTTAGAAAGGTTTGGAGTCCTTTAATTCCACAATACGGTTGAATACGTTATCATACTTTGAATCCTTGCAGAAGTAGCCGATACGCACAAACTGGAACTTGTCGCCGGGTTTTGCATCTTCAAGGCACTTTTCCAGCTTGCAGCCTGTCTTTTTAACAACGGATTCGGGGTTGAGGTAGTCGTCAAAGGTCTTGCCTTCGGGGATAGCATTGGTGTTTTCGATAGTGAAAAGATTGTTGTAGATATACACGTCTCTGTCTATGCAGTTATCCTCGCTGAGCCAGTGGATAGTGCCCTTGACCTTTCTGCCGTCGGAGGGATTTCCGTTACCGCTTTCAATATCGGCGGTGCAGATTATCTTATTTATTGTGCCGTCCTCGTTGTACACAATGTCCTTGTACTTGATGATATACGCTCCCATAAGCCTGACCTCGCCCTCGGGCTTTAGGCGGAAGTATTTGGGAGGAGGGTTTGCGGAAAAGTCCTCGGCGTCGATATAAATATTTTTGGTGAACTTGACCTGACGTTTTCCCGCCGCTTCGTCATTGGGATTGTTGGAGACCTCGAAAAATTCTTCCTTGCCTTCGGGATAGTTTTCTATCTCAACCTTTATGGGGTCAAGAATGGCAATTCTTCTGAGTGCCGATTTGTTCAGCTCGTCTCTTATACAGTGTTCAAGCAGGGCAATGTCAACAAGGGAAAGGCTCTTGCAGATACCCGCAAGTTCCACAAAACGGAAAATAGATTCGGGAGAATAACCTCTTCTTCTCAAAGCACAAAGGGTGGGCATACGGGGGTCGTCCCAGCCGTCAACAACGCCTGTTTCCACAAGCTGTCTCAGATAACGCTTGCTCATAACGGTGTTGGTGACATTGAGCCTTGCAAATTCGTACTGATGAGGGGGCTGTTCAAAGCCGATGTTCTCAACTACCCAATCATAGAGGGGTCTGTGGTTCTCAAACTCAATGGAACACATAGAGTGAGTGATACCCTCCAGTGCGTCCTGAATGGGGTGGGCAAAGTCATAGAGAGGGTAAATGCACCACTTGTCGCCCTGGCGGTGGTGTCCTAGGTGAAGAATACGGTAGATAGCGGGGTCGCGCATATTCATGTTAGGGCTTGCCATATCTATTTTGGCGCGGAGTGTGCAGTAGCCGTCAGGAAATTCGCCGTTTTTCATTTTCTCAAAAAGCTCCAAATTTTCCTCAACGGTTCTGTCACGGTAGGGGCTGTTTTTGCCCGGCTCGGTGAGCGTGCCTCTGTATTCGCGCATTTGTTCGTTGTTCAAGTCACATACATAGGCTTTGCCTTTTTTGATAAGTTCTACCGCAAACTCGTAAGTTTTCTGAAAATAGTCGCTGCCGTAAAAAATCTCGTCTGGATCGGCTCCCAGCCATTTCAGATCTTCAATAATAGCTTCAACATACTCGTTATCCTCTTTTGTGGGGTTGGTATCGTCAAAGCGCAGGTTGAAAAGTCCGTTATACTTTTTGGCAGAGGTGTAGTTGATATAGATAGCCTTTGCGCTGCCTATATGAAGATAACCGTTAGGCTCGGGAGGGAAACGGGTGTGGATCTTCTTAACTCTGCCCTCTGCCAGGTCGCTTTCCATTATGTCCGTAAGAAAGTTGGAGTTGTCCTCCGCAGGGGTATTTTTTTCTTCTGTGATTTTATCTGCCATAGTTATAGTGTCTCCTTGAATTTATTTATTCTTTCTATACTTGCATCTTTTCCTAATATTTTCATTACCGCGCAAAGGTCGGGGCTGTTGAGCTTGCCTGTTACCGCAAGACGGATAAAGGAGCTTACATCTCCCACATTGCCCTTCCAGTTTTCAGGATTTGCCTTGTATTCCTTAATGTTGGGGCAGAAACCATGCTTTTCGCCCACTTCCTTTACCTTTGAGAACCACACGTCCTGCTCGTCATCAATATTATAGCTCTCTGCAAAATCGTTAAGGCAAGCAATAATATCTTCCTTATCAAAGCCCTCGATCTTGTCTGTAAACTCAAAGTATTCGGGAAAGAAGAATCCCATATAGCCCTTTGCGTCCTTCCAGGTCTCAAGATCCTTGCGGGGCTTGTTTCCGCCTCTGCCTATCTGCAAAATGGACTTTGTATAGTCGGGATCGCGGCTTATCACATCATAAAATTCCTTGTCGAACTCCTCAGCCCACTTTGTCAGCTTGTTGTAAACATTCTCGGCAGTCATGCGGGAAACAACGTTTTTGCTGACGTCACCCAGCTTCACCAAATCGAAAATGGAACCGCTGGGGCTCATTTTCTTCACCGAGAAAGGGAAGTCGTTTATATCCGCATCGGGGTTGGCTCTGCGCCAATCTTCAAAGTTGCTGTTCAGAAGGGTCATTATATATTCGATAAAGCTTTCGGCAGGGTAGCCCTCGCTGATATAATAGCTCATGCCTGCACCTTTATCTCTCTTGGACAGCTTTTTCTTTGCATCTCCCTCTTTTCTCATAAGCTGGGAAATGTGGAGGTACTTAGGCAGCTTGAAGCCCAAAGCAGAGAAAAGCTGGATATGGTAGGGAAGGCTTGAAAGCCACTCCTCGCCTCTTACAACATGGGTAGTCCTCATCAAATGGTCGTCAACCGCGTGAGCAAGGTGATAGGTTGGCATTCCGTCGCTTTTTAAGAGAACGTGGTCGATATAGTTTTCTGATACCTCTACTGCGCCTTTTACAAGGTCGGTAAACTTTATTTTGTTGTCGGCATTGCCCTCTGAACGGAAACGCAGTACATAAGGCATACCTGAGTCTATCTTTTCCTTGACTTGTTCAAGTGTCAGATCTCTGCACTTGACAAACTCTCCGTAATAACCTGGGGTGAGCTTTAATTCCTCCTGCTTTTCACGGAGCTGCTGCATATCTTCTTCGGTGCAGAAGCAGGGGTAGGCTTTTCCTTGTTTTACCAGTTCTTTTGCGTAGGTGCGGTATATCTCGCGGCGTTCGCTTTGGCGGTAAGGACCGTATTTTCCTTCTTTTACAATGCTTTCGTCAAAATTTATGCCGAAATTCTCAAATACCTTTATTAAATCGTATTCCGCACCCTCAACCTCGCGCTTTGAGTCGGTGTCCTCTATTCTCAGGTAGAAAACTCCTCCGCTTTGGTGGGCAAGTCTTTCACTAACCAGAACAGGGTACAGTCCGCCAAAGTGAACAAATCCTGTAGGGCTTGGAGCGAAACGTGTTACCTTTGCGCCTTCGGGCAGATCTCTTTGAGGGTAAAGGTTTTCGTAATAATCGGGAGTTTTTGTTACATCAGGGAACAAAAGCTCTGCTAATGCGTTATGATCCATATTTTTTATTTTCCTTTGTTTAATTGAATTTTACAGAGATTATAATAACATATTTCGGTAAATTTTTCAAGTGCTAATACAATAATAAGTTGATCCCTCTGAAGAACATCAAAAAATAATAAAAAAGGTCTTGAAATTTTTGTAAAAATATAGCATAATAAAAGAGTATGAATTTCTAACAGTTAACAAGGAGAACATAATGGAATTTAAGAAAATTGACATCTACACGGAATCCAATGCAGTTTACTCTCTGACAATGCTTTTGAGTGAGCTTGGGATAAACGGATTTGAGATACACGACAGCGCCGATTTTGAGGACTTTTTGGAAAACAAGGAAATGAATTGGGATTATGTGGACGATGATCTTATGAATTTAAAGAATGTAAAGACCCACATCACCTGTTATTTGCAGGACAATGTTCAGGGTATGGAAATGTTTTACGCGTTAAAAGGCGCATTGAAAGAAATCAAGGACAAGGACAGCGATAATTTTTACGGCAGTCTTGAAATTGAAACAGGCAGTATCAGGGAAGAGGACTGGGCAAATAACTGGAAGCAGTATTACAAGCCCTTTAATATAGGAAATAAGCTGATCATAAAGCCTACTTGGGAGACTGTTGAAAATGTCGGTGACAGAAAGATCCTTGAAATCGACCCTGCGTCTTCTTTTGGCACAGGACAGCATCACACCACCAAGCTGGTTATGGAAACCTTAGAGGAAGTGATAGAGGGCGGAGAAAGAGTTCTTGACCTGGGCTGCGGAAGCGGTATTCTCTCTATCGCCGCTTTGCTTTTAGGCGCAGAAAGTGCAGTCATGACCGATGTTTTTCTGAATGCTGTTAATACTGCATCGGAAAATGTGGAGCAGAACGGCTTTGATAAAGACCGATACACAGCCTACTGCGGAAACATAATCGATGATAAGGCTTTAAGGGAGAAGATCGGCGTCGGATATGACATTATCACTGCCAATATCGTGGCTGACGTTATTATAAAAATGTGCCCTTATTTCAAGGGTTTCCTTAAAGAAAAGGGCACCGTCATTGTTTCGGGAGTAATTACCGAGCGATTGGACGAGGTATTGGAGGCTTTAAAGGAAAACGGCATTAACGTCCAAAAAATCAAAGAGGAAAAGGGCTGGAACGCAGTTTTATGCAATGTATGACACTCTTACAGTAAGAACGTGTTCCAATAGGATTGGCGCACGTCTTTTCGGCAAATTTTGCCGCTGACTGCGTTGAATTTTCTTGACGGGCGACAGCCCGCCTGCGAAAATTCGCCTTGTCATCGACAAAATTATGCTCGAAAATCCGCACACCACTCCTATTGGAACAAGTTCTAAAAAAACTCCTTTGTACTATCTGTACAAAGTTCAAGCTCCCCCTACAGTGACCGAAAAACCTCCTTTGTACCATTTGCACAAGGTTCAATCCCCCCGCAGTAACCGAAAAAGATCTTCTGCATAAAATGTATTGAGGTGATCTTATGCAGTTCTTATGGTTTTTCTTATCGGTATTTTTGGGAATTATCGGCGGATATTCTGTTTGTAAAGCGGTCTACTCCGCAGCGGTCAGAAAAGCGGCGTTTTTACTAAGAAAAAAAGAGAAAGAAAAGAATTATGGAAGAAAATCTTGAAAAGCTAAACGGCAGCGTTGATGAAATAGTTTTCAGCAATACGGAAACAGGTTATGTGGTGTTTGACCTTGACTGCAACGGTCAGATCGTCACAGTGGTGGGAGAGCTGGGCAATATCTCCGAGGGAGAACGCTTAGAGCTTACAGGCGGTTTTGTGTATAACGCAAAGTACGGCAGACAGTTCAGGGCGGTGACTTGTATCCGCACTCTTCCCACCACACCTATGGAAATACGGAAATATTTAGGTTCGGGAATAATAAAGGGGTTAGGTCCTGCCCTTGCCAAAAAGATCGTTGAGCATTTCGGCTCGGATTCTTTGGATATTATTGAAAATGATCCCATAAGCTTATCTGACATAAACGGAATAACCAGCGATAAGGCGCTTTTCATAAGCTCCGAGTACCGCAAGCTCAGCGGTATGAAAACCGTTATCGAGTTTTTGCAGAAATTTGACATAACTCCCGCAGTGGCTGCGGAGGTGTGGAAAAAATACGAGACCTCCTCTATTGCCTTTATAAAGGAAAACCCATACATACTTTGTGACGAAGCTATAGGGGTGGATTTTGACCGCGCAGATGCAATAGCGCTGTCGGAGGGCATAAGCGGTGACAGCACCAACCGCATAATTGCTGGACTTATGTTTATTTTACGAGAAAATGCCGATGCGGGACACGTCTGTCTCCCTGTCAATAAGCTGGTGGAGGTAGCGCAGGAGATCCTTGTGCTGAACGCAGAAGCTATCCACAGAGGAATGGACGAAGCTCTGGGCGCAAAGCAGCTTTCGTTGCTCACCATAGGCGAAAAAAGCTACATTTATCTGAATGAATACTACCGCGCAGAAAAATACATAGCGGACAAGCTGGCGTTTATGCTGAAAATGTCAGGAACGGAGCTAAAAGACTGGTCTGAGGAGATCAAGGGAGTGGAGTTTACCGAAAGCATTCAGTATGAAGAAATGCAGAAAGCCGCCATTAACGGCTGCCTCGGTAACAAAGTGTTTATTTTGACGGGAGGTCCCGGCACGGGAAAAACCACTACTTTGAACGGAATTATCCGCCTTTTGAAGCTCCAAAAAAAGAGTATGGTATTAGCCGCTCCCACAGGCAGAGCCGCCAAACGAATGAGCGAGGTAACGGGAGAGAACGCCAAGACCATACATAGACTGCTGGAGGTGGATCCTACCGTAACGGACAGGATTGCCTTTAAGAAAAACGAAAAAAGCCCATTAAAAGCCGATGTGGTGATAGTTGACGAAATGTCAATGGTAGATGTTTTACTGCTTGAAGCGCTTTTAAGAGCTTTAAAGACCTCCGCTTCCCTTATTATGGTAGGTGACAGCCACCAGCTTCCCTCGGTAGGGGCAGGCAATGTGCTGAAAGACCTTATTGCCGCAAAGGACATTCCCACCGTGGAGCTTACAAAGATTTTCAGGCAGGCGGCGGAAAGCCTTATTGTCACCAATGCCCACAAGATAGTTAAAGGGGTCATGCCCGAGCTTAACGACAGAAAAAACGACTTTTTCTTTATGAGCTGCCCTAACGAGCTTGAAGTGCCAAAGCTGGTGATACAGCTTACCAAAACCAGGCTGCCCAAATCTTACGGCTTTTCTCCATTAGAGGATATACAGATACTGACCCCCACACGTCTTGGCTGTACGGGAACAAAGGAGCTGAACCGCAATTTGCAGTTGGCGCTTAATCCTCCCTCGAAAGGAAAGGGAGAGATCAAGGTCTTTGACACGGTTTTCCGTGTGGGAGACAAGGTCATGCAGATCAAAAACGATTACGACATAGAGTGGCAAAAGGGCGCGGAACATGGACAGGGTGTTTTCAACGGCGATATAGGATATATAGAAAATTTGGACAAGTACAGCGGAAATGTAGTTGTAAATTTTGACGGAAGAAAAGCCGAATACACCGCCGAGATGATGAGAAAGCTGGATCTTGCCTATGCCGTTACCATACATAAAAGCCAGGGAAGCGAGTATAATGCCGTTATCCTGCCGCTTACCTCTATAAACAATCTGATGTACCGCAATCTTCTGTACACAGGCGTTACCAGAGCCAAGAAGATCCTGATTATAATAGGAACAAGGGAACAGGTAGAAACTATGGTAAACAATAATCGCAGGACTTTAAGATATTCCTGCGTGCGTCCTCTACTGAAGATAGCCATTAAAAACAGCGGGAAAGAATAAGCTTTGATGAATACAATAAATATCAAGGAAGCCGCTAAGACCAACGGAATTTCAAGAATGTATTTTGTTAAAAGGTGGCTTTTGGATCTTGTCTATCCCAACCGCTGTCCTTTTTGCAATGAGATAATACCTTTTGACGAATACCACTGCGACAGCTGCGGGCTTTTCTTTTCTCCCGCTCCCGAAAAATGGAAGTATGGCTTTTTGGACGGCTTAACTGCATTTACGGTTTATGATACCGTCAGCAGAGCCTTTATCTCTAAAATAAAGAGAGAAAGCAACGGATACGCCATAAGCGCGGCGGCTTATATGATCGCCAAAGGGCTTATCAATGAGGATCATACAGCATCATTGGACTGTATCACCTATGTACCTATGAGAAGAAAGGCTGTCAGAAAGAGAGGGTATAACCAGACAAAGCTCATGGCTAAAGAGCTGTCGGGAATTTTGGGTCTGCCTTATGCCGATTTGCTGAAAAAGAACAGAGATACTGCAGAACAGAAGAAGCTGGGAGCAGAGGGGCGGAAGAATAATGTAAAGGACGCATTTTCTTTCACATCAAAGCATTGTGATATAGCAGGCAAGAATATCCTCATCATAGACGATGTGACCACCACAGGCAGCACTTTGTCGGAAATTGCAAGAACTTTAAAAGCGGCAGGGGCAGACAAGGTATATGCGGCAGTGTTTGCAAAAACGCCGCGCAAATAATACTAATAACCATTTAAAAAGCAGATAAAATGTTTTTAAATGGGGCTGTAAAAACAGCACATCATCTCTAAGAGCGGGTTTCCGCTTGTACATCTGTTTTGAAATTCTTTAGTTATTAGTATAAAATATCCGGCTTGCAGAAGCTCCCACTGATGTGAGTGCTTTCTGCAAACCGGATAGTTATGTTTTTGAAAGAGTATCAGATAATCAAAGGTCTTTACCGTTGAATCTCAAAGGCTTACAGCTCTTGTTTTCCTCTAACTCCAACACTGCTTTTATGATCTCATCTTTGCGGTTTTCCGCATCGGGGAGATCGCATACTATATCATTCATATCGTAAGGACCGTAGCGGAAATGACCAAGGGTGGCTCCGTGAAACCCGCCGTCAATAAAGATATACTGTAAGGTCTCATGATCGTAATCGGGTTCGTCCAAAAGGGAATCGACCATTTCTTTCAGGGAATGTTCGTTAGCTCTTACAAGAAAATCGTTTCTGTGCATTACCAAAATGCCTTTTATAGGCTTGGGTTCATAGTTTTCCAACAATTCCAGATCAGTTTTTAAAACAAAGCCCTTTTCACATTCGGTGACAACGTTTTCCGTTACAAGCTCCTGCACAGCCGCCTTTATTTCCTTTTCGGGAATTTTGTAAAATGACTTTGCCATTTTGGTATCAAAAAGCACCAGACGGTAAGCAAAGCGTTTAATAAGCTCCTTTAAGGCTTCGCGCTTTGTATATCGCTCAAGATTCGCATCGGGGAACATTTCTTCAAATCTGTACCAGCCTCTGTCCCATTCGCCGTCATACTGATCCTCATAGATTAGAAAGGCTTCCTGCAAACGGTGGAGTATGGGGGTAAGCTGTTTTACGAGCAGTCCTGTATCGGTTTTCAGCTGTTGGATATTAAAAGGTCCCTCACGTTCGATAAGCTCCAGAACTTGCAGCTGCGTTTCCGTAAATTTTTCTAAAGGCTTTCTGTATACCGCAGCGAAAAGCTCCAGATCCTCTTTCATTATCCAGCCCAGGTTGCCCCCTGCAAATCTTCCTTTTATAAGCTGTCTTTTCAGCTGTCTTTGACGGTTGAACTCAATGTCGTTAAAATCCGCTCTGAAGGATAATAAGGGTGGTTCGCCGAAACCGTGCCAATACAGATTTTGCCCGGGCTGGGTGTCTCTGTAAAGGCTTATATATTCTTCCTCGTTGGCTTTTATATCGGCAAGGAACTGCCTTTCCATTCTAAGTGAAATTATTTTTTGTGTGTCCATTATATGCTCCGTTCATTTTTTATAAAATTTTTTCTCTGCTATGTCAAGAGTGACTAATTATTCAAATATTTCGATAATATAGCCATCAATAGTTGTTAGGCTGCAAGTTTTTCCGCCCCATGGCTGCATTTTAACTTTCGTGATCTTATCCCAGCCTTTTGATGTAATATAGTCGTACATTTTCTCGATCCCTTTAACTTGCATAAATGAAATCTTTCGCGGTTCCGGCTGTCCGAAAAACATTTGCATACCTGTAAAAGAAGCTAAATGAGTATGTTCTACTTCCGGCAGCATATCAAAAACCACTCCATAACGACCTGCTCCTTTAGCATCTCTTTCAACAATATTGCTATACCAGCCTAATATATCTTCAAACCAATTGGCAGTCCTGTCCATATCCGATGTCAGGTAGATAGGAGCATTTTCTTTAACATAATATCCTTTTTCGCTAAATCTGATCATAGTACTCTCCTTGCTTTTGTCCATAGTTCTTTCTGTTATTTTTGTTCTTTTTTCCAACGCTTGCACTGCTCTATTCTCGCTCCGTGGGGATCATCTCCGTGTTCGGGGTCGCAGGAGTATTGTGTTAAAAGCTCGCAGGGAATATCGGGACATTCTCCGCAGTGGGTAAAGCCCTTGTTCTGGCAGCAGACAGCAACGGGACATTCGCCGTGAAAGGGGTTTCCGTTGGTTTCGATACAGCCGCCGCAGCCGCAGGTTTCCTTATATTCACATCCTGTGCAGTGTAGTCCGCAGCGTGAATCTACTGTTGATGAAAATGATAATTTATCCATAGTATGTACCTCTTTTTTATGTTTTTAATGTTTTTTCAAAGTATATCACAGCCAACAGGACAACTGTATGTCATGTTTGATGAAAGATCATACATACTTTTTCAAAGCTCTTCTCATTCTTTCAATATAATCTTTTTTGAAATCCTCGGGCGTCAGTACCTCCACCTTATCCCCAAAGCTCAGAAACCAGTTCATGGCATTTTCACGTCCGCCAAAGCCCCATTTTGTATAAAGCCGTCCGTCCTCTCTTTCGGTAAAGCTGTAAGGTCCATACTCCTCTACAAGCCTGTATTTTTCGCTTGCTTCATATACCGCTTCAATAAAATATTCATCGGTAAAATGCTGCCCGAAATCAAGCTTTTCGGCGGGTACTGCTCTTTGCTCAAAAGACTTGTTGGTAATTTTCAAGTCCCACAGCCGACCAAGCTTGTACATTCTGAAATCCTTCCTCTCGGGACAAAAGCCGAAAACATACCAGCCCGACCACTTAAAGATTACTAAAACAGGCTCTATCAGCTTATCGTCCTCTCCCTTATTGTAATAATAGTGAAAAGTCACACACTTCTTTTCGTGAATGGCTCTTTTTAACATATTGATCTTTTCCGAAAGACTATCTTTATAAAAGGACGACAGATCGATCATTATATTTTCATCTAAGGGAATGACATTATTTTTTCCGTACAGCTTATCGGAAAGAGCTGAGGAAGCAGGAACAGCGGATACGCTTTCAAGTGCCTTTAAACCTGTAAATACAGCTTGCAGCTCGTCTTTTGTAAAGACAGTTGTGTCGAAATTATAGCCCTCCATTATCTCAATGCCGCCGTCTGTACCTTGTGAGGAAACGATTGGTATACCTGCGCCGCAGATAGCTTCAATATCCCGTGCTATGGTTCGGCGTGAAACTTCAAATTTTTCCGCAAGGTAGGGCATTGT
>JAAVIE010000074.1 GCA_014799325.1 Oscillospiraceae bacterium | reverse complement strand
CATTTTTTAACTTGTGCTGTCAGGGCAGTTGTGAGAGTGGTGATTCGCATTATTTAACTTGTGCTATCAGGGCAGTTGTGAGAGTGGTAGCCCGCATTTTATAACTTGTGCTGTCAGAGCAGTTGTGAGAGTGGAACCCCGCACTTTTTAACTTGTGCTGTCAACGCAGTTGTGCGAGTGGAAACCCGCCTTTAAGGAAACAAGTGATAATTTTTCACCGCTTTTAAAGGTGCTGTGCTGATTTTTACGGCTCTCCCAAGAACCTTGACATAAAATAGGGGCTGTCTTTTTTACAGCCCCTTATTTTTATTCATCTTAAATTCTCAGCACATTTTAAACCGAATTACTCAGCAGTTTCAACAGGAGCTTCCTCAGGCTCATTCTCTGCGTCACCCACAGTTGTCTGCGTATCTCCCGCCTGAGAAACAGGCTCATGCACATAAAGATCTGAAGGCACAGGCTGTGTAACAGGCTGACAGAAGTTCTTCTTCACCTTAAAGCTGCTCTCCAGCCAGTCTATGGTGTAGATGTCCTCCAGACTCAGGGTCTTTCCCTTGGGGACTTTCACTTCTCCTTCGCTGTCCTTGATCTCTCCGCTGAATACCGCCGCCTTATTATCGGAGCAAAGCTCATACAGCTTATCGGTAAGCGTTTTTGTGCCTTCTTTAGCCTTTTCACTGATAGCCACAACTCTTACCGCGCCTTCGTCAATGCCGCCTTGGTATACTCCCACGGGATCGGTATCGTATCTGACAGTACGCAGTACGTCTATCAAAAAGATATTCAGATTACAGAATGAACCCGTCAGATACTGATTTGGAGCAAGCTCCGGCATATTGTAAAACATGCCGATCACCTTAACGCCTCTTGACTCGCAGTATTCCACCGCAAATTGTGAGTAGGTGGCGCAGTAGATAACGTCGCAGCCCTGTGCGATAAGATCGTCAAGAGCTTCCTTAACTTCAGTGTCCTTATTTCCCCAAGCCCAGTTTATCCTTATATCGGTATTGAGTTCCGTAAGCTCCTTAGCTCCCAGCGCAAAAGCGTCAACGAGAGGATATACGGATATTACCGAGGGATCTGCAAGCACCCCTAAAATATTGCTGTCGGAGTTGTAAGCTGCGGCAAATCCGCACACATAAGCAGGCTTATACAGCTGACCCTGGAAAGTAGCTAAATTCCCCATAGAGTTGTTTCCGCCAAAGCTTATAAACTGTACTTTGCTATTGGCTTTCGCTTCATCGGCAACAGCATTGACAAAACGGGCGTCAGTGCTGACTATAACGTTGCAGCCCTTGTCGACCAGCGCGGCAGTAGCCTTCTCAAACTGCGACACAAGAACGTCCTCGATGTAGTAGGTCTTTGCCCCCAGTACTCTTTCAGCCTCTCCCCTGGCAGCTTCAAAGTAATCGGCAGTGGCGTTTCCGCTGGCCTTTCCCGAGTAAATAAAGCCTACTATCAGCTCTTTTTCAACAGGCTGGGCAGGGATCACCTCGGTAACGGGTTCGCCGTCCTCGCCGGTGACGACCTCTCCGTCTGCGTCTGTTACCTCAACATATTGATTGTCGTCGGTGGTGACATCGCTTTCGGGATCGTCCTCGCCGCCCGAGCAGCCTGTCAGAAGCATACAGCCTGCCAGCAAAAATGAAAGCAGTTTATTCTTTTTCATTCTCTTTCCCCTTTCAAATATAGTAAAAATATGGGAATTTTTATTTTATCTTCAACCGTAACAAGAACCCGTTCCTAAAAAACAAGCCTAAATATACAGTATACATTTTACCATATTTTCAAGGAGTTTGCAAGGGTTTTGAGAGAATTTAAGAAATTTAAGAAGATCCGGAAATATCAGAAATATCAGCAGCTTGTAGAAAAACCTCCCGCCGGTCGGTTTTCCTACAAGCTGACGCCATTTTTGGCGGCAAAGCCGCCAAAAATAAAAATCGGGCAGAGCAATGCTCTGCCGCGATTTTTAGATTTTCAGCTTTGCTGAAAATCATAGGCTTCTGATCTAAATTTAGGGTCACACAAGGATATGTGAGGTGTCGCCCAAAGCACTGATCCCACAGTTTTAAAAGGGATTAGGGGTTATCTGCGCAAAAATATATTTATGAACAAGACGCAATTTTTCCGTCTTTAAGAACGATCCTTTTTTCACATCTTTGCGCCAGCTTGTTATCATGAGTTACCACTATTACCGTCATTCCCGAATTTTTAATCTCCTCCAAAAGATTAAAAATGTCCTCTCCCGTTTTGGAGTCAAGAGAGCCTGTAGGTTCGTCCGCAAGAATGATTCTCGGTTCGGTAACTATGGCTCTTGCAATAGCCACACGCTGCTTTTCTCCGCCCGAAAGCTGTGATACCTGCTTATCCTTAAGCTTTTCCACGCCCACTCTTTGCAGAGCCTGCTCTGCTCTTTGCCTTTTGTCCTTTGCTTTAAGGGAATATAGGGGCATCATCACATTATCCAACGCTGTGTAATTTTCGATCAAAGCAAAGTCCTGCTTAACAAAGCCTATTTCCCTTACTCTGAACTTTGCAAGCGCAGAATCTCCCTCATCTCCAACTCTGCTGCCGTTTAATATGTATTCGCCTAAGGTGGGGAAATCCAATAAGCCGATAATATGCAGCAGGGTTGATTTTCCCGAACCCGATTCACCCGTTATCGCCGCAAATTCTCCGTCGTTAACAGTGAGAGAAACATCTTTCAAGGCGGTGAATTGGTTGCGCTTTTTCGGATTATATATCTTTGTTATGTTTTTAAGCTCGATCATTTTGCCCTCCCCAAATACTCGATCGGCGACTTTTTAAACAGCCTGACAAAGGGAATTGCCGCCGAAATCAAAATCAATACAACAGACACCGCAAGAGTGAAAATAAAGTTTGGTAAGCCAAAGTTAAGCTTTATAAAGCTGTCCGCATTGATCGTTCCTGCGTTTGTAAGAACATTCAGAACTATCGACAGCACCGCAAAAACCGCAGCGGACAAACTAAGTAGCACAGAAATGCTTGCAGCCTGTATAGCGGCGATTTTTTTCTTTGAATATCCGCAGATCCACAAAACGCCGCTTCGGTATTTGCTTTCGTCAAAGATTATGGCGGAAATGCAGATCAACCCCGTTACTACGATCAGGAATATGCAGAACAGAGTAGGCAGATAGCTTTTTAGATCTTCAAGCAGCTCATTTTCCGAATTAGCCGCAATAATACTGCCGCTTAATGCGCTTCCCTCATTCCTGAGCAGCGGCATATTCTTTTCGGCGTCGGCGGGAGAATCGAATTTTACGATAAATCCAAATGAGCATTCGTTAAAATTTCGCACGTAATCTCCCACTGCGCTTTTGCTTGTTATGATCATGTTTTTATTGTTGGTGGCGGTATATAGATCGGCGGCTGTCAAATTATCTTTGAAGGTCGTACTTTCGGGGATAAAGGTGTTTTCCGTTAAATTACCGCAGATATTAAGAGTAAAAGAACCATCGGGAGTGTTTATATCAAGCTCCCCCATACTGATTCCCATAGCTGCCACGGCGGAATCTGCGCCTCTTCCATAGCTGCCCGAGCTCAGCGGAAGTTTAAGGGCTTTGTACAGCTCGTCTGCAACCACAAATAAAGAATAATTTGTGTATTCGTTATTGCCGTAGTGAAGGAAATTATACACCGTAAAATTGCCCTCCAGCTTTTCCAATATGTCGTCCTGTGACCGCTTGGGGGTCAGAGTGTCGTCCTGAATAAGCTTCATGGAATAATTCAGATCATAAAAGAAAATACTGCTGTCAGTCAAAATATTTTTATAAGGTTCGCTGAGCATGGTTCTTTCGTTTACGGCGCAGATTGTATAATTGCCTGCAAAAAAAAGAGCCGCTAATTCCAAAACGATCATTATTACCGTCAATATCTTTTTTTCAAGGGACATAACCGCCAATTTAAAAATATCCATTTTCTTTCCTCCCTATCACAAATTACAAAGCTGCAGGGCAATAGATTTTTTAAGGGAAGGCGCTATACATAGGACGAACAGCAGAGCGGTGACAGCGATATAGCCCAAGGACAGCAAAAAGTAATAACCGGGCGTAAACAGCGCTTCCACCATACTGTAATAGCTTGACAATGCGCTCTTTACGGCACATTCAAAAATTATACAGGCAGAAAGGACGGATAAGGCGGAAAGAATCAGCATTTCCCCCAAAAAGTACACAATGTTTGTCCTTTGCGAAAATCCGCAGAATCTGTATACAGCAAAATCTCTTTTCCGACGTTCAACAGTCTGCTTGAAAATAAGGGTTATGTTAAAGACTATTAACAGCAGCATAAGAGAGGATAGCAGTATGTTGGCGCCGTTTTTTCTTATATCGAGAAGGCTTTGAAGCTCCGGTTCCACAAACTCCTCGGAATCATAGTCAAAAGTTTCTTTAAGAAAACCGGTGATCTCCTCTAACCGTTGTTTTGTGGGAATATTTTTAAGAATGAACTCAATTCTGTAAATCTGCATATTATCGGGTTCGCAGCCGTAAATATAATCCACGCCCGCTATATGCGGGGAGTACCCTGTTACAGTACAAGCAACATCGTCCGGTCCTACTAAAATATGGTTTTCATCTGAGTACCTGAATTCGGCATAATATTCTTCGAAAGGATTGTATTCAACATTTCCCATGACGACCACCTTCTCGCCGCTTTCATACTGCTGACGTGTAGGCAAATTGCTTTCGTCCGTTTCTTGATACTTTTTATAAAAATACACCATATCCTCATAGCTTTTAAATACACGAATCATAGGAAACATTGCATAGTACATGGTTGAATCCATACCCGTGACTATATCTAACACCATAAAATCTATATCATCGCCTGCATTTTCATAAATGCTGTCGATCAATTTCCTGTCTTCGGGTTTTGATGTAGTCAATGTTTTTTTCAGAGGTATGCTATAATAATTTGAATTCATCCAAGCTTTCGAATTGTTTACCAAGGTGTTCAGTAAAATCCCGTTTACGCAAAACAAAATCAGCAGAAGCACGATTTCGCAGAATACGGTCAATATGTACCAAAAGGGGTTGTTTTTTATGCTGTTTGTAAGATATTTTATAAACATCAGGTCACCGCTTTTCTGTTTTGTTTGATATCACCCATAGCAAAATAAAGCATAATTGCCATAATATGATAGTATGGCATTATGCTTTAATGGTTTATTTCATAGGGTTTACGGCAAGTAATTTGTACTTGAAACATATACTGTTGCTTTTTCATGTATGCCATTATCAATAACTTTAGTCTTATACATAAATCCAAAATACCGTCCGAGAGTAATAGTTCCCGAATGCTTAGCACTGACAGTAGTTTCTTTTTTATTGTGGTCATTGTAAGATGTAGATTCCGATGTTACTCCCGAATTGGAATTAAGCGTAATTACTGCCGATATATAATTACCTACATAAGGCAGTTCACTTTTTTTGTTAAAGTATCTCCCTGCACATGAAATCTAAAGCTTTCAGGCTCATAAAATTCTTTATCGAATTTAGCAACATTTTCATTTTTAAATGTTGCTTGACACATATCACCGCTTTTTGTCATCTTGCCCTCATCATTTGTACCATTAGCACTCTCCACTGCCGCAAAAGCCGTAAACGACAAAACGGCAGTTGCCGCTACAGAAGCTGCTGCCAAACCCAGCAGAGTTTTTAAAACACCTTTCATAATTGACCTTCGTCATGCCGCATTATGCATTATAAAACATATCACAACACAGCGCAAAAATATTAATGTTAAATTGGTTGACAGATTAAATCCGTTATACAACTTAATCTATTTGTAGTATAACATAAACGCTTCTGTTTGTCAATGAAATAGCTTTACAAATTTTACCATGAATTTTTGTACGAAATTTCCTATCACCTCTTGCAAAAAAACTTCAATACTGCTGCAAAATAAAAAGATAAAATCAAATAAATGAATAATAGGGGCTGTCTTTTTTACAGCTCCTCAGCCTGTAGAAAAATCTTTTGCTGGTCGGTTTTCCTACAAGCTGACGCCATTTTTGGCGGCAAAGCAGCCGAAAGACGCGGCTGCCCAAAGCGACACAAGGAAACCCTGATGGATTCCCCCTAAGACCCCTTTCATTCCGAAAAAGAAAGGTTTGGACTTTTTCGACAGGCTGGAATATTTTTCTATAACTTGACGCGATGTCCTGTTTTTGGGGCATCGTGTAATTTTTTTTGAAAAGACGCTAAAAAGTTGTTTACAGAATTTCAATCTTGTGCTATACTCAATTTCACAATATCGGAACATAAATTTCACGCATAATACAAAAAAATAACTGTGTAAAATTTATGAAATATTTTTTAATAAAGAAATGACTCTTATTATAAGCCGCCAACAACAAAAATTCTTCAAAAATCCCAAAAATATTTACAGAATTTTCAAAGTGTGATTTAATATAATTGAAATTTGATTTTAAATATATTAAATCCAAAACGAGAAATGATATTGCTTCACGCAAAATCAATGAGAAGAAAGGAAAACTGATGTGCAGACACTTTGTGCAGACACTTATGGAGACATTAGCAGAAAAACTCCGCGCAGACAGAGAAAAGGAAGCGCCCGTAAAAAACGATTACACAGCGCTTCTGAAAGCGATTTTTGGTGAGAAGAATCTTGACAGCTCCCTCAATGACAATGACCGGCTTGCGGAGGCAGTAGCTCAGCTTTTGCCTACTATCAGTGAGATCAGAGTATACTGTCTGGAAGAACGATACTTTCACGGCAAGCCTTTGGAGCAGCTGGCAGAGGAGTTTCGCAGAAATCTTGATATGGCAGAGTTTAAGGATAAGCTTATTCAGGATGTAGTTCAATCGATCGAGTATGAGTTCATGAAGAAAATCCATATCATCTTTTACAGAATGGAGAAAAACTCTTTCCGTGAGCTGGAATATTGTGACGGAATGCGCTCCGATGACCTGCCGAAAAACGATATAAACTTTACGTCGGATGCCGACAAAAGCATTGTGCATATTTTGCGGGATACAGTAGGAATGCTTAAAAGCATAAGTTCCTGCTATAAGGACATCTTTGAAAGATACTTCCTGAAGGGGGAGACGAAAGAGGAACTGGCGCAGTGGCTTTCGGAAAATATGGAGAGCTATGTTCAAGAAAAATGCTCTGAGGGTCTGCGCCAGCTGCGCCACCCCAGCCGAATCAAGCAGCTGAAAAAATTTATCAAGGAAGACAGCAATTCCTAATAAGTAAGCAATTATATCAATTAAATTTAACCTACACAAGGGGGAAAACAAAATGAACTATGTCGAATTTAAGGAACTTATGCACAAGGACAGCAGCACCAAGGGCTGTTATGAAGAAATCGAACACTCCGAGGATCATTCGTCGTCTCAGATTTTGAGAAGCCTTGATTTTGAAAAAGAAGGCTCCGGCGAGGCGGGTACGGTAACGATAACCGGTTTTGGGCTCACCGATCACTATGTTGATAATTATGGCAAGCAAGATGCAGAAATTCCGGAGACAATAATGAACGCTCCCGTAACGGCTATCGCGCCATATGCATCAAATCATGCACCCAATGACAACTATTTGCGGAGCGTAACCCTTCCAAAGACACTGAAAACCGTGGGTAAGGCAGCATTTGCGGACTGTGAAATGAATTGCGTGACCATTCCCGCAAGTGTCAGCGAGATCGGAGAGTATGCCTTCGGATATAGCAGAAATCTTGATAAGCGTGGCGAGGACGGCACAGAAACAGGCTTTGAGAAGATCGAAGGCTTTGTTATCTCCTGCTATCCCGGTACTGCCGGAGAGAAATATGCGAAGGACAATGGGTTTGAGTATAAGCTGCTCTGATAATAAAGCGGAAGCGCTCTTTTGAAAAGGAGACAGCGATCTGCGGAGCAAAGGCGGGAATAACAAAAGGGGCTGTAAAAAAGACAGCCCCTTTTTATTATTCTTAATAATTGACAATCACAATCACTGAAAAATCATTCTCATAAAATTATACAAATGCGGTGTAACACTGCTTGCATCATGCCCCGTACTCGACATGGAATGCCACAAAACCTCATTCTTATTGCGGGTGAAGATCCCCTTATAATGCGAAGGATTTCCGCCCACAACTCCGTCATGCTCTGCGGCGCTGATCATCAGCAGATAAGGCGAGGTCTCCCCAAAGGTAAGCTGGGCATTTTCAAGCATCCAGGGATCCCCTGTTCCGCTGGTAAGTCCGGGAGCAGGACACACCGCCCCCACATACCCGAATATTTCTGGGTGAGATACGCCGATAAAGAGTGACTCTCTTCCACCCATGGAAAAGCCCGTTATAGCGGTGCTTTCCCTGCCCTTTGCCACGGAGAAATTCTCCTCGATAAAGGGCATCAGGTCGGTCATCATATCATTGATAAAGTTATCGTAATTGAGTGTGTTCTGCGCGTCCATTCCCGTGCAGTAGGGCATATCCTTGCTGCAATAGATGTAGGGCAAAACCACGATCATTTCCTTGGCTTCCCCTGCCGCTGTCAGGTTGGTGAGCATTGCGGAGATGTGAACAACATCTCTTGCCATCCAATCCTCATTATCATAGTAACCGTGAAGGATATACAGCACAGGGTATTCCTTATCCTCGGAATAATTTTCGGGCAGCAGCACATTGACGGGAGTGTCTCTCTCCGCAGTCTGCGAGTAGTAGGTGTGCTTCTCAAACTTGGGATAGTTTACACCCTCCTTGCTTTCGAGAATTTCCTCGGGCGGCATTTCAACAAGCAGCTTGCCGTATTTTTCCATGTAGCTCTCCTCTTTTTGGGAATTGTCGGTTTCTGCCGCAGTGGTGTTTTCGGTATCTTCCGACCCCTGCGCAACACCAATGTTATCAGCCGTGCCGCTTGTGGAAACCTCTCCGCCTGTTTCGGAGCCCTGACAGCCGCAGAAGCTTAACGCCAATAAAGCTGCCAAAATAACGCTGAATTTTTTCATGGGAACGCCCCTTTTTTAGAATTTGTCAGCCAATTCCGCAGCCTGCTTGCAGCCGTCGGTCTTGTCTATGTCGCCCACGTTCAGTACGCCGGGTATAAGGACTTCTCCGACCATATCCCACTTTATCAGCGCGGCGGAACGCTCGATAGGCACGCGGACGCCGTCCAGAACAGTCATGTCATGCTCCTCACAGCAAGCAATAATACCGCATTTCTTGCCTGCAATGTCCTTTCCGCCCACAACAAAGCTGAACAGTCTGTCAATAACGCCCTTGACCTGCGCGGGGATAGAGTACCAATAAACGGGCATGGTGAAAACCACGCCGTCCGCTTCAAGAATAGCGGGAGCGATAGTGTTGAAATCGTCATCAAAGGAGCAGGCTTTTCCTGTCTTGAAGCAGGTCTCGCATGCGCGGCAGCCGCCTACGTTCTTTAAAGCGGCGTCAAAGCGCGTTACTGTGTGACCCTTTTCCTCAGCGGCTTTTATAAAAGCCTCGGTCATTGCAAAGCTGTTGCCCTTTTTTCTGGGGCTTCCTGTGATTACCACTATTTTGCTCATAATAAAATCCCTCCAATAATTTTGATTGACTTTTCCCAAAGGTTATATTATAATTTTACTGTAAATAGAAGAAAAGTCAAGTACGCACATTCAGGTGCAATACTAACATCAAGGTTATATACTTACCAAAGGAGAGCGTAAAATGTCCGAAAGATGTATCTCAAAGGAAAGCCTTGAAACTACGGGGTTCAGTTACACCCTTTCCCTCATAAACGGGAAGTACAAAATGACTATACTGTATACCTTAATGGAATTCGGTGTGGTGCGTTTCAATGAAATGAAAAAGTACATCGGGGAAATTTCCTACAAGACCTTAAGCTCCTCTTTAAAGGAGCTTGAATCCGATCGTTTGGTTCTGAGAAAAGAATATCCCCAGATACCCCCAAAAGTAGAGTACAGCCTTACCGAGCGGGGAAAATCACTTATCCCGATTTTAGACAGTATGTGCGAGTGGGGGGATAAAAACAGGCTGTAAAAACTATTCTCCAAGGAAAGCTGTGCTGATCTGTCGTTCTCTCAAGGCAGTTGGCGGTAATTTACTGATTTAAAAAAGAATTTCAAAACCACAAGCTTTTTAAATTGCTTGCAATTTTAAAAAGCTTGTTATCTAACTGAGTTCGGATCTTTTGCTTGAAAAGCCGGGAAAAAATCCAAACTCAAAGAGACTGTATTTTTCTACCCGGATTTTCAAGCAGAAAAATGCAGTCTCAAATGATTCTTTGAAATTCGTACTATCAAAGCAGTTGTGCAAGCGGCAGCCCGCTTTTAAGGAAACAAGTGATTATTTTCACCGCTTTTAGAAGTGTTGTGTTAATTTTTACAGCTCTCACAAGAAACTTTGCATTTTAAACACCGTTTTCCGCCTCCGCCGCGGCGGCAGAAGCATTTTCCCACTCCTCCATAAGCCTTTCCTGCTCTGCTTCCAATTCTGACAGGCGGTTTGATTCCTCCATGACCTGCTGATAGTCGGAATTGCCCTGCGCCAATCGCTCGTTTATTTCCTTCATTTCCTTTTCAACGGCTTCTATCTCGTCTTCCAGGCGCTTCACCTTGGTATTGAGCTTTCGGATAAGGCTTTGCTGTTCCTTCTGCTGCTTGTAGGCATTTACCTTTGGCTTTTCCGTATCAGCGGCTTTTTCCTCGCTGTTTCCGAATGCCGAGGAGGGCTTCTCCCCAAGACTTTCGCGCCAGCTGTCATAATTTCCTGTAAATGTCTCCACCGAGTCGGGGCGCAGAAACAACAGCTTTGTGGCAAGGGCATTTATCATAGCTCTGTCATGGGAGATAATCAGCATAGTCCCCTTGTAATCGGACAATGCCTCAATAAGTCCGTCCCTTGCGTCAAGGTCAAGGTGGTTGGTAGGCTCGTCCAATAACAAAAGATTGGGTCCTTCAAGCATTATTTTGAGCAAAATAACCTTAGCCGCCTCGCCGCCCGAAAGGGTGTTTACGGGCTTCTGCAGCTGGTCGCCGTACAGCTTGAACATAGCCAATGCCGACTGTATCTGTGTTCTGTTAAGCCTGGGGAAATCGTCCCACACAAAGTCAATGGTGGTCTTGCTGCTGCTCAGCCGAAGCTCCTGCAGCTGCTCAAAATAGCCTATTTTTAGCCAGTCCGCAATATAGGAGCTGCCCTCGCCCTTGACCTGCCCTAAGATCATCTTCATCAGAGTAGACTTGCCGCAGCCGTTGGCGCCCAGCAGAAACACTCTTTCCCCATACTTTATCTCAAAGGAAGCGTTTCTGAAAAGCTCCCTGCCGCCGATGCTCAAAGACAGCCCGTTTACCGTCATAACATCGGTACCGTGGGCGGTGGTGCAGGGTATCTGGAAGTGTATCTTTTTCCGCGGAGGAGGGGGCGGCACAAGCTCTTTCCTGATGCGCTCTATCTGCTTTTCCTTGGAGCGTATGGTAATATAGTTATGCTCCTGGTTGAAGCGCTTCTGCTGCTCGATAATGCCCTCTATACGGTGTATCTCCTCGGTCATTTCAATATATTTTTTTGTGAGGTATGTCACCCTTTCGTCATACTGCCGCAAATACTCGGTGTAGTTGCCTTTGTAGGTGTCAAGGGTGCCGTTGTCAAGGGCAAAGGTCTTGTTTGTCACCTTATCGAGAAAATATTTGTCATGGGAAATTACGATATATGCCCCTTTGAAGTCCAGCAGAAAGCTCTCCAGCCACTCGCTGGCGTCAATGTCAAGGTGGTTTGTTGGCTCGTCAAGCAATAACAGCTTCGCCCCCGATAAAAGGAGCTTTATCAGCTGTAATTTTGACCTTTCTCCCCCGCTCAATACCTTAACGGGCTTCCCCAGGTCGTCCTTCGAAAAGCCCATGCCGATAAGCATGCTTTCGGTTCTTGCGCGGAAAGTAAGTCCGCCCTCAGACTGAAATTTCTCGGTAAGGTGCATCTGGCGTTCAAGGAGCTTCTGATCGGTTTCGCCGCTGTCTATGCGGGTGTGGAGCTGTTCAAGCTCGGTTTCCATAAGCATAAGGGGCTGAAAAACCGACAGCGCTTCTTCATACACGCTTGTGTCGTCACGGCGCACCACGTGCTGTTCCATATAGCCTACGGTCAGTCCCGACTGTTTTACAATATTTCCTGTGTAGTCCTCAAGCTCGGCGCCTGACAGCATTCGGAAAAGGGTGGTTTTTCCCGCTCCGTTTGCGCCTGCCAAGCCTATTTTATCGTTTTCGTCTACGGCAAAGCTTACATTGGAGAAAAGCACTCTTTCCCCAAAGCTTACCGATATATCGTTTCCTTGTAATACTATCATACTTTTTCACGATCCAATCATTCTTCAATACCAAAACTGCCCTGCATTTGAGCAAGGCAGTTATTTTCTTTATACCCTTTAATTCTTTAATAAGGTATGCTTTGTTTCAAATCGTTTTAACTGATCCCGCCAAACATGGACGAGTAATAATAAAGCAGATACTGTATCTGATTTATAGCATTCAAAGCATTGGACGCATTGGAAGCCTGCTGCTTGCAGTAGTCGGGCGCAGCCTTATTCTCAACCAAAGCATAATCCACATACTCTTTCTTGAACGCGTCCTCCATTTCCTCGCCCTTTAAGCCCTGGAGCGCGTTGGAATCATACTTCTCGGCATAATCCTGATCGCTCTTGAGCAGATCAAGCTTTTGTACAACGTAATAAGCGGTATCTTCCTCAATTACGGTTGCGCTGTCCTTGTCCATATCGAAAACAGCCTTTACAAATTTCTCGGAAGGAGAGGTTCCCTCTTTGCTGATTATTCTGTCATAATCGCTGTCCTTTACTTCTTCGGTGGTAGTTTCTGTGCCTGTTTCGGAGCTTGAGGGAGTAGTTTCTGCCGCAGTGGTATCTGTTGTGTCAGCAGGCTCGGCAGCAGTTGTTGTATCTGCTGTAACCTCAATGGGCTCGGTTTCGTTCTCGGCAGCTGTGGTAACTGCCTCGGTTTCCGCTGCGTTGTCGGCGGTTACCTCCTCTTCGGGCTGGGTCTCCTCCGCTGCTGCGGTGGTTACTTCGGGCTCGTCTGCCTGAACTGCCGCTCTGTCGCCCACTGTGGTAACTTCCGCTGCGGAGGTCGTTTCTTCGGAAGTAGTGGAAGCGGTAGAGGTCTGCGCCTTGCTGTATTCCACATATTCGTCATATACGTCCTTGTAGCTTTCGCCATCCTGAAGCTTTTTAGCATACTCGACGGCCTTCTCCTTTAAAAGAGCCAGCTCGGTCTTGGACTCGATAAGATTTCCGCTGCTGTCCTTCATGGAAATGGAGAAGTAGCGGCACAGTGTGTAGTTTTCTTCCAGCCACTTTTCCTTGTCTGTCTTGGAAACTTCCTCAATACCGCCCTCGCCGTAGTAATAGGTGAAGATCTTGTTAGCCCTCATAGTGTCGCTGATATACAGCTTTAAGGAAGCCTTTGAAACACCGAGAGACTCGTAATACTCGCCCATTGTGTCAAAGTTTTTGAGGTAAGACAGAGAAGCGGAAGCCATTTCGGGAATTTCGTAATCCCACTGGCTGTTTACAGCGTCGTTGATCTGATCCTTTTCCTCGTCGTCAAAGGTGATGTTGAGCTGATCGAAAAGGTTTGCAACAGCCGTATAGCGCTTGCAGTAATTAACTGTTTCCTGCTTTACATAGTCCATAAAGTCCATGTCGCCCACCTTCTGAGCGGTATAGTCAAAATCGCTGGTGGAGGTGTTCGTGTCGGGGTTTTCCTCGATGAACTTCTGCTGTGCCTGCTGATAAGCGTAGCCGCTGAAAAGAATGTACAAGCCTGAGGGAATTTTCTCGCCGTTGATCTCCAGGGCGTAATTCACCTGAGAGGAACAGCCCGAAAATCCCAAAACCGATACCACAGCGATAACAACTGCGGTGACGGCTGATAAAAATCTCTTTTTGATAGACATATCGTTTCCTTTCGTTTATTCGTTTATTTTGAAATTTATCTTTAAGCTCTTAAGCTCTGAATAAGCCTCTTAAGCTCTCAAAGTGATATTATGTTCTGCAAGGGTGTCTATGATCTTGCCTGTGATCTTGTCCAGCTCTTCATCTGTGAGAGTGCCGTCAGCCTTTCTGAAAGTCATCTTGTAGGAAAGGCTCTTTTTGCCCTCGGCGATCTGCTCGCCTGTGTAAACGTCGAACAAACGCAGACTTTCAAGATGCTTTGCCCTTGAAGAAATAAGCTCGGTGATCTCGCCGTTGGAGACTTCGCTGTCACAGACAACGCTTATATCTCTTACGGAAGCGGGGAACTTGGGCAGTGCGGTGTAGCGTGTGTCATCCGCAGCAGATTCAAGCATTTCTTCAAGCTTAAGAATAAGCATATATACCCTTGTTTTTTCGGTACCGTAGTTTTCGGCAACCAAGGGGTGGATCTCGCCGCAAACGCCCAGTACCTTGCCCTCGCTGTCGGTGATCTCGGCGCATCTGCCTGTGTGGAAGGTTTTATTAGAACGCAGGGCGGTAAATCTCGCCTTGATGCCGCATTTTTCCATAATTTCCTCGGCAATGCCCTTTATGGAGAAGAAGTCCTCGCCCTCGCCGTAAACTGTGCAGATAAGCTGATCCTTTTCCACAGGGAGAGTGTCTACGTCGCCAATGGGCTTGTAAACTCTGCCTATTTCAAAAAATCTGCCCGACAGATTACGCGCGTTGATGTTCCTTGCGGTAAGCTCCATCATAGAGGGGATAAGGGTGGTGCGCATTACGCTGGTGTCCTCGCCCAGAGGATTGATTATCTTAACGCTTTCCCTGTCGCTTTCCTCAATACGGCATTTCTCATAACCCTTGGGGGAAATAAAGCTGAATGTCATTGTTTCGCAGCAGCCCTGTGACAGCATAATTCCCAAAAGCTTTCTCTGGAACAATTCCATAGGAGTCTGGGCACTGTGGGAGGAAAGTCTCGGCACGGTAGTTTCGATATTGTTATATCCGTAAATTCTGGCAACCTCCTCCGCTAAGTCGCAGGGACGCTCGATATCTATGCGGACTGCGGGGGGAGTAACGGTCTTGGTGTTCTCGTCAACGGTAAAGTCAAGGCGCTTCAGTATCTCAAACTGTTCCTTTTCGGGAATGTCCGCGCCCAAAAACTTGTTTACCCACTGATAGTCAAGCTTCAGGCTGAAAGGCTCGGCAGGAGAGGGGTATTCGTCAATGACAGTATTAACCACTTCTCCGCAGCCTAAAAGCTCGATAAGCTCCAAGGCTCTGTAAAGGGCATTTTTGGCGTTTTCGGGATCAAGTCTTTTTTCAAAACGGGAGCTGGACTCTGTTCTGACGCCTGCTTTCTTTGCGGTGCGGCGCACATTTACGCCGTCAAAGCAAGCAGCTTCAAAAATAACCTCGCTTGTGTCGTCCTGAATGCCGCTGTGTTCTCCGCCCATAATGCCTGCCAGCGCCATAGGCTCTTTCTCGTTGCAGATAACAAGCATATCGGGAGTAAGCTTAAGCTCGGGAGTGTTTTCGTCCAAAAGCTTTAAAACCTCGCCCTCTTTTGCATTTCTGACAACTATCTTGTTGCCCTCAACATATCTTGCGTCAAAGGCGTGCATGGGGTGGCCGTATTCAAGCATAACAAAGTTGGTGATGTCAACTAAGTTATTGATAGCTCTTACTCCGCAGGCGCGAAGTCTTTCAGCCATCCAGCGCGGTGAGGGGGCAATCTTTATATTTTTTACCTTTGCCGCCATATAACGGGAGCAAAGCTTGGTGTTTTCGATAGATACCGACAGTTCCTTGCTGATGTCGCCCTCAACGCCCTTGAATTTGGGAGGGTTGAGGTTTAAAGGCAGCTGGAATGTGGCGTGAGCCTCTCTTGCAAGTCCGATGACAGACAGGCAGTCGGGACGGTTGTTGGTGATCTCAAACTCAACGCAGATGTCGTCAATGCCCACCGCCTTGCATATATCCTCGCCGATAACGAATTTGTCGAAATCGGGGTCGTCGTTGAGGATAAGTATTCCGTCGGGGGAGGCGTAGGGGAAATCGCTGTTGTCCATTCCCAGCTCGTCAAAGCTGCACATCATGCCCTCGCTTTCAACACCGCGGAGCTTGCCTTTCTTGATCTTGGCAACGGAATTGTTGTGGCGGTCGATGCACACGCCGCCGTCCAGAACTACGGGAACTACCGCTCCCTCAAAAACGTTCTGTGCCGCGGTAACTATCTGAACGGGCTTGTCCTTGCCAACGTCAACCCGGCAGATCCACAGCTTTTCGCTGTCCTGATGCTTTTCTATGGACGTGACCTTTCCCACAACTATATTTTTCAGCGGCTCGGAAAGGCTGCGGTAGGTCTCAACCTTTGAACCGCTCATGGTCATTCCAGCCACGAAGTCTTTTATGGGCATATCGGCTTTAACGTAGTCGTTGAGCCATTTCATTGATAAATCCAAGGTTATTTCCTCCTTGATAAAAATTATAAGAACCTGCAAAAAATCAGAACTGCTTCAAAAATCTCAAATCGTTCTCATAAAGCAATCTCATATCATCGATCTCATATCTCATCATAGCGATCCTTTCAAGACCGATACCAAAGGCAAATCCGCTGTACTCCTCGGGATCAATATCGCAGTTGATAAGCACCTGAGGGTGAACGACGCCGCTTCCCAGCATCTCTATCCAGCCCTCGCCCTTGCACAGTGAGCAGCCCTTGCCGCCGCACTTGAAGCACTGCAAGTCCATTTCCGCGGAAGGCTCTGTGTAGGGGAAGTGGTGAGGACGGAAACGAACCTTTACATCGCTTCCGTACAGCCTTTTTGCAAACATTTCAAGAGTTCCCTTAAGATCGCCAAAGGTAATGCCCTTGTCTATAACAAGACCCTCGCACTGGTGGAAAATGGGGCTGTGAGTAGCGTCCACCGCGTCACTTCTGTATACTCTGCCGGGGCTGATTATGGCGATAGGGGGCTTGGTTTTCAGCATGGTGCGGATCTGTACCGAGCTTGTCTGTGTACGGAGCAGTATTTTGTCCGTAATATAGAAGGTGTCCTGGGGATCTCTTGCGGGGTGTCCTTCGTCGGTGTTGAGCATATCGAAAACGTACTTGGTTTCCTCGACCTCGGGACCGTCCACCACGGAATAGCCCATGCCCTTGAATATTTCCTTAAGATCGTCAAGGACGATATTCAGGGGGTGACGTCTGCCCTGTTCAAATTTTCTGCCGGGGAGAGTTACGTCAACTGTTTCCTTTTTCAGCTTGATCTCGGTCTCAAGAGCCTTAAGCTGTTCTTTTTTTCTCGCTATGTCATTTTCAATGCACTCTCTCACCTGATTGGCAAGCTGTCCCATTACAGGGCGCTCCTCGGCGGAAAGCTGTCCCATTTGCTTCAAAATAGCGGTGAGCTCGCCCTTTTTGCCCAAAAGCCTTACCTTAAGATCGTCAACGGTCTTAATGTCAACGGCTTTTTTTATTTCATCAAGAGCCTTTTGCTGTATGTTACTCAGCTGTTCTTTCATTTTATCATTCCTTTCGCACTTTTTTGGTATGAAATGCGGGTTTTTTATATGTCAGAGCATACAACTCTATTTTATCTTATGTATTATAGCACAATAGGGAGGATTTGTCAAACCTGATTGTAATTTTTCACCTCTTGTATTTTAAATAAAAATGGTGTATAATAATAAAGATTAAAATTTAAGACCCGATCGCAAGATCAAAGAAAGGATAAAACTATGGAAATCACAAAGGACACCGTAATCGGAGATATTTTGGACTATAATGCAGAAGCAGCAGCACCCTTCTTTTTTGAAATGGGAATGCACTGCCTCGGCTGCCCCTCTGCAAGAGGCGAGAGCGTTGCAGAAGCTTGCGCAGTTCACGGCGTAGATGCCGACGCTTTGGTAGCTAAGCTCAACACCGCTGTAAATCAGTGAGCGATTTGGCTTTGCAGGATCAAGAAAATCCACAAAATTCAAAAGACTCGCAAAACGACTTGCCGAAAACGCCCCAAAAAGTTCACCTTGACCGCCGATTAAAGGCGGCAGCGGGCTTTGTCCGCCTTGATAAGCGGATAGCGGACGTAGGCACAGACCACGCCTTTATCCCCTGCTTTTTGTTTCAGCAGGGGGCAAGGGCTTTGTTTGCGTGTGATATTCTGGAAGGTCCTCTTTCCGCCGCAAGAGCCACAATGGAGCTGTACGGGATCCCCGAAAAGAAAGGCGACAGCGAAGAGGGAATTTCTCTCTTTCTCTGTGACGGACTGGACGGTGTGCCCCAAGCAGACGATGTGATTATTGCGGGAATGGGCGGCGAGATGATAGCCGATATTATTTCCCGCTGTAAGTATATCAATGAGGATATGCATTTTATTTTACAGCCTATGACAAGAGATTGGTTTCTCCGCAGGGAGCTGTATAAAATGGGTCTTTACATAGAGCAGGAAAAAACCGCCGTGGTGGGCAGCAAGGTATACACGATCATGCTGTGCTGTTATGACGGGATAAAAAGGGAAATTGACGATAAATTTGCGTTTGTCGGTAAAAATACCGATAAAGAATATCTCGGCAAGGTCAGATCTACCCTTGAAAAAATGTCAAGGGGAGATAAAAAGTACGCAGACATTTTAGCACAACTTCCCTAAAAGAGCGATAAAATCAGCACAACACACATAAAAGCGGGGGTACCGCTCGCACAACTGCCCTGATAGAACAAGTTAAAAAATGCGGGTGCCTAACAGCACAACTTCACTGATAGCACGAATTTCAAAAAGTCCGCTGTTTCCGCAGGAAACAGTGGACGGTTCTTAAAATAAAGCGGAGCGCCGCTTGCGGCGTGGAGTCTTTATTTTAAGAATTTTGAAATTCTTTTAAATCAGTAATTACCGCCAACTTTCCTTAAAAGTGGGCATCTACTCGCACAACTTTCCCGAAAAGCGTGCTGCCTTTCACACAACTTTCTTGAGAGAATCCAAATTAGCACAACTTTCTTGAAAAAACCCAAATTAGCACAACTTCCTTGAGAGAACCACAAATCAGCACACCCTCTCTGAAAGAACAAAAATAAGCAAATCATAAAAAACAGGAGCATCTTATGAAACTATTCGGCAAGAAAAAAGATAAAAACAATCCCCCTCCTCAGCCGCAGGAACCGCCCCAGCCCCCAAAATCCCCCATTCAGCTTGCCTTTGAAAAGAACCTGAAATTTTTAAATCAGGAAAGCTACCCAAAGGAATTTTTTGAGGGGCTTTTCACCGAAAACAACAGACAAAAGCTGTTTACCGTGGGAGAAGCAGACTTCCCCACAGGAGAAGTGGTTATCGCCGATCCTTTGGTATATTTAGGCACAAAGTATCAGACTGTACTTGAAAGACAGATACCCAAGGGAAGCTACCCTGTGGAATTGTCCATACTTTACTCCGAAACGGCAGGTCTTCGCATAGCCGCCGCAAGGCTGAAGATAAAGGACGAAAAGGCAGTAAGCTACATTAGGGGAGAATCACGGGTGAACCCCGACGGCAAAAGACCTTTCTGCTTTATGGGCGTTGACGCGGGAGTTGCCTGCTTTACCGATCTGCAGGCTGCGGAAGAATATGACGGATTTATCAGAAAGTGGCACGGCGAAAACCCCGACAAGAACCACTATGATGATTATTTTGCAAAATACTTTGCGGAAAGCTATGAGAAATTCCCCCAGATTCAGAGAGAGGGCGGAGATTTCATTCAGTGGAAGCTTCCCGACAGCGAAAACCGTCTTATCATGTTCGCCAGCGGCTTAGGTGACGGAATGTACAGCGGCTACTGGGGCGAAAACGAAAAAGGCGAAATTACCGAGCTTGTGATACCGTTTTTAAATCCTGAACTTTTTTGATTATTTTGAAAGGAAAATACCACTATGACAGTAGGAGATGTTTACCGTTTTATAGACAGCGCCGCCCCATTCAGCCTGCAGGACGGCTTTGACAATTCGGGACTGCTTGTGGGAAGTATGAATGCCACTGTTACCAAGATCGCAATTTGCCTTGACATTACCCGAAAGACTGCGGAAGAAGCGGCTATGCAGGGGGCGGAGCTTATCCTCTCCCACCACCCTGTTATTTTCCACAAGCTTAGCCGCATTGATATGAGCAATCCCATAAATATTCTTATAAAGAACAACATCAACGCTATCTGCGCCCACACCAACCTTGACATGGCAAAGGACGGCATCAGCGACATGATGCTGGAACTGCTTGATATAAATGGAGAAACAACGGTTTTGGAACCCGTACATAAAAACGGTATGGGCTATGGCAGGATAGTTAAGCTGGATTTCGCGGCGGACGCGGCATCTTTGGCTGCAATGTGCAAAAAGGCATTCCACTGCAATACTGTCCGCTACTATGACGGCGGAAGAGTTATAAAAACAGTAGGCGTATGCTCGGGCGCGGGCGGCAGTGAGGATAACGTTGCCAACGCAGCGGAAAAGGGCTGCGACGCTCTTATTACGGGAGACGTAAAACACAGCGGATTTATGGAGGCTGTGAACAGGGGAATAACCCTTATTGACGCAGGGCATTTCCACACCGAAAATATAATCTGCGGAAAGTTAGCGGCGGAGTTGGAAGCGGCTCTCGGCGTGGAAGCCTTTATCTGCGAGAACAGCAAGGACGTTGTAAGCTACTGTTAAGGAAAAATATGACATTAAGCGAATTTATAGAAATCAATAATATCGCCCTGTTCGTAGAGGGGAACCTTAAAGAAAACAGGTTCGATATAACTTATACGGCTGTTTCATTGGAAAACCAAGATCTCTTTGAACAGCTCATTCTCCATAATACCCCCAAAAGCCTGTGGAAGTACCTGTCAAAACAGGAGCTGATGCCCCGAATGTGGCAGCAGGGCAGCACAAAATGCGTTATGTGCCGCTCCGACAGCCCGAAACGGATATTTGCGGCTTTTTACAATTCGGAGCAAGATGTTAGGGAGGATTGGCGTTTTGCTCAGAAAGTTGACAGCGAGCTGAAAGAGATATTTTTATACTAAAAGAGAATTTTTATATGGAAGAACTGCTTGCTTACGCCTATCTGTTGTGCGAGGGCTTTGACCTTGAAGAAGAATATGAAGAAAAGCTGCACGAGCTGTTTTTAAAAGATACCACACACAGCGAAGATCTGCTTACCCTTGAGGGCTTATGCGGAAAAATGAAAGAAAGCACGATCTATATCAGAACTCATATCAACTATTCTTCCCTTGACCGTGAAAAATTCGGCAAGACCCTCATGACCTTGCTGAAGCCCTTTTACCAAAGTATGGATATTGAGCAATTCGGACAGCGTATGTATTCTGTGTGGGAAGGTATGGCAGGAAATTTGCAGGAGGAAGAGCCTTTTTCCGTTATGTGCTATGCTGACGATCCTCTTTCCTGGGGTGACGAAAAGCAGACAAGAGAACTGTACGAAAAAATGCTGAATTATTATGACTGAATGACTGACAGCCTTAGACTTAATTATAAACAATAACCTTGATTATTGCCAAAAAACTTGAAAGGGGGGGATCTCTATGTCCCTTGACGGCGCATATCTGAGCCTTATAAAACAAGAGCTTTTAAGCAAGGGGCTTATAGGCTCCCGCGTTGATAAAATACATCAGCCCGCCCGTGACGAGCTGGTGATGACCCTTAGAGGATTTAAGGGGGGAGTTAGAATCGCCATGTCCGCCAACCCCTCTGCCGCAAGAGTCTGCGTTACAGAGGGTATTGCCGACAATCCCCAGTCGCCGCCTATGTTTTGTATGCTTTTGAGAAAGCATCTGAGCAGCGGACGGCTCCTTGACATCTCCCAAGAGGGATTGGAGCGCGTTTTGTCCTTTGACTTCGAGTGCGTAAACGAAATAGGCGATATAGTCCGCAACCGCCTTTCCGTGGAGCTTTTGGGACGGTGCAGCAACATAATACTCCTTACCGAAAAAAATGGGGAGTGGAGAGTTGTTGACAGCATAAAGCGGATAGGAGACGATGTTTCCGCCATTCGCAGAATTTTGCCCGGAATACTTTACGAGCCGCCCCCGAAGGAAGACAGGCTTGATATTCGCTTTTGCGGAATTGAGGAAGCGGTGGAAAGGCTGCTGCAATTCCCCCAACAGAAGCTTGAAAAATGCCTTATAAAGACCTTTGAGGGAGTAAGCCCCATTCTGTGCAGAGAGTGGGCGTTCTATACCGCAAGGGATATTGACGTTCCCTGCAAATGCCTTGAAGATAAGGAAAGAAAGGAAAGATTTTCTTTCTTTTTAAACAGAATAAAGAATATACTTACAGATACCGAAAACAGCAAAGCCAAGTTCTCCGTTATATATGAAAAGAGCGGAAAGCCCGTTGACTTTTCTTTTATTGCAGCAGAGCAGTACGGCGTTGATGTGGTTTTGAAGGAATTCCCCTCACCCTCCGCACTGCTTGACAGCTTCTTTTCGGGCAGAGCTAATGCCGAGCGAATGAAACAGCGTTCGGGAGATCTGCTGAAATCTATTTTAGCGGTGTACAACCGTACCGCAAAGAAGCTGGAGCTGCAGAAAGGCGAGCTTGCCGCCTGCTCGGAACGGGAGGTTTTCCGAGTCAAGGGCGATCTGCTTTCAGCCAATATCTACCGAATGGAAAAGGGTATGAATGAGATCGAGGTAGACAACTATCTTACAGGCGAAAAAGAAGTTATCAAGCTTGACGTCCGCCTTACCCCCTCGCAGAATGCCCAAAAATACTACGGCGAGTACAGAAAGCTTGATACCGCCGAAAAAATGCTGACACAGCTTATCGAAAAGGAAAAGCAGGAGCTTGTGTATCTGGACAGCGTGTTTGATTCAGCGGCAAGGGCGCAGACAGACGCGGAGCTGCAGGAAATACGCCTTGAGCTGTCACAGTCGGGCTATCTCAAAAAGGGCAAAAACAGGACTAACGAAAAGACAGTAAAGCCCTTGCAGCCCTTAAAGTTCAAGTCCAAGGACGGCTTTGAGATATGGGCGGGACGGAACAATCTGCAAAACGATAAGCTCACTCTCAAAACCGCCAAGGGAGACGATTTGTGGCTCCATACCAAGGATATACCCGGTTCTCACGTTATCGTTTTCGCCAACGGAAAGGAAATTCCCGACAGCACTATCCTGGAAGCCGCAAGAATTGCCGCTTCAAACTCAAAGGCAAAGGGCGGAACGAAAATTCCTGTGGACTATACAAAGGTGAGATATGTCAAGAAGCCTAACGGGGCTAAGCCCGGAATGGTTATCTTTAGCAATAATAAGACTGTTTTGGTGGACGGTGATTTGGAATAAACCGATTGCTAATCAAAAGGAGAGGTAATGGAATTCAGAAAATATCCCGATGAAAAAACCGTTAATGAATATCTTTTGAAAAAAGAACCTCTGCTTATAGCGATACCCTTTGACAAAAACAAGCCTGTTCTTATGTCAAGGCTTGACGACAGTTATGAACATCATATACTGCTTTCCCACTTCGGAACAGACCCAAAGGACATTGAGAAATATTTCCGTGTGGCGGTCGATGAAGATTCGGCGGAATGGACTTTCGTCTGTCCTCCCAATTACTGCGGAATATCGGACAGGCAAAAAAGAATTACTCGTTTTTACAACGACGGATTTACCGCCATTTCGGGAGTGCTGTCGACTATAGGCTATTTTTCCGATATACGCATACCGAAAAGATACCGCCGGCATTTTGAATCTATGGGTGATGACAGCACCAACACACCGTAAATAAACGACAATAAAAGATAAAGAAAGGACATAAACCAAAAATGAAAAAAGAACTCGCAAAAACCTACTCCCCAAAGGATTTTGAGGACAGGCTCTATAAATACTGGGAGGAAAGCGGCTTTTTCAAGGCTGAGCGTGACCTTGACAAAAAGCCTTATACAATAGTTATGCCGCCCCCAAACATCACGGGACAGCTCCACATGGGTCATGCCCTTGACTGCACCTTGCAGGATATACTTATCCGTTTTAAGAGAATGCAGGGCTATTCCGCACTTTGGCTCCCCGGCACAGACCATGCCGCACTGGCTACCGAGGCTAAAATAGTTTCCGAAATGAAAAAGGAAGGCGTTACCAAACAGGCATTGGGAAGAGACGGCTTTATGAAGCGTGCCTGGGACTGGAATGACAAGTACGGCGGAACTATCAAAAAGCAGCAGAGAAAAATGGGCTCCTCCTGTGACTGGAGCCGCGACCGCTTCACCATGGACGAGGGCTGCTCCAAGGCTGTACAGAAGGTCTTTATGGACTTGTACAACAAAGGTCTTATCTACCGCGGAGAGCGTATAATAAACTGGTGCCCAAACTGCAAAACCTCAATTTCCGATATTGAAACGGAATACGAGGAGCAGGACGGCTTTTTCTGGCATATCAAGTACCCCTTTGCGGATGGCACAGGCTTTGTAGAGATAGCTACCACCCGTCCCGAGACCCTTTTGGGCGACAGCGCCGTTGCGGTAAATCCCAAGGACGAGCGTTATACAGACCTTGTAGGAAAAATGCTTAAGCTGCCCTTGACCGACAGGGAAATTCCCGTAGTTGCGGACGATTATGTAGATATGGAATTCGGTACAGGCTGCGTTAAGATCACTCCCGCCCACGACCCCAACGACTTTGAAGTAGGCAAACGCCACGACCTGCCCGTTATCCACATGATGAACGAGGACGCCACCATAAAAGAGGGCATAGGCGGAAAGTACGCGGGTATGGACAGATATGAAGCCCGCAAGGCTATGGTAAAGGATCTGGAAGAACAGGGCTTGCTTGTTAAGGTAGAGCCCCACAAGCACAATGTAGGAACCTGTCAGCGCTGCGGAACTACCGTTGAGCCTACAGCTTCCCTGCAATGGTTCGTTAAAATGAAAGAGCTTGCGCAGCCTGCTATTGACGTTGTTAAGAGCGGAGAGCTGAGATATGTTCCCAAGCGTTTTGAAAACAGCTACTTATTCTGGATGGAAAATATCCGCGACTGGTGTATTTCCCGTCAGATATGGTGGGGCCACAGGATCCCTGCTTATTATTGCCAAAATAAGGAATGCGGTCATACCGAAATAACCCTTGACGGCATTGACAAGTGCCCCAAGTGCGGTGCGGCTATGATACAGGACGACGACACCCTCGATACGTGGTTCAGCTCCGCGCTGTGGCCTTTCTCCACCTTAGGCTGGCCCGAAAAAACTCCCGACTATGAATATTTCTATCCCACGCAGACCCTTGTTACAGGTTATGACATAATCACCTTCTGGGTTTCCAGAATGATATTCTCGGGACTTGAACACACAGGAGAAAAGCCCTTTAAGGATGTTCTCATTCACGGACTTGTGAGAGATGAACAGGGACGCAAGATGTCCAAATCTCTCGGCAACGGCGTTGATCCTCTTGAAATTATCGACAAGTACGGCGCGGACGCCCTCCGTCTTACACTGGTAACAGGTAACGCTCCCGGAAACGATATGCGCTGGACGGAAACCAAAGTCACCAATTCCCGAAACTTTATCAATAAGCTGTGGAACGCATCGCGCTTTATTCTCATGAATCTGCCCGATAATTTTGAAAAAGCCGTTCTTCCTCAGGAAATGCCTATTGAGGATAAGTGGGCATTGTCGCTGTTCAACAGTATGGTAAAGAATGTTACCGCAAACTTAGAAGCCTACGAGCTTGGCGTTGCGGTTCAGAACATCTACGACTTCACTTGGGATATTTTCTGCGACTGGTATATCGAGCTTACCAAGCCCAGAATTTCAGAGGGTGGAGGGACGGCGTTAGCTGCTCAGAATGTTCTTGTTTACATTATGGCAGGCATTCTTAAAATGCTGCACCCCTTTATTCCCTTTGTTACCGAGGAAATATGGCAGTCCCTCCCTCACGGTGAGACCGAGAGCATTATGATGACAGAGTGGTGCAAGTATGATGAGAAGCTTGATTTTGCTAAGGAACAGGAGGATTTCTCCAAGATCGTTGACGCTATAAGGGCGGTACGCGTACAGAGAAGCGAACTGAACGTTCCTCCCTCAAAGAAAGCGTCTATGGAGATCGAGACCAAAGAAACCGAGCTGTTTAAGAGCTGTGAAAGCTTCTTTATCAAGCTGGCAAGCGCTTCCAACGTTGAAGTTAAGGAAAAGGTCGAGGAAACAGAAGGCAAGATGACCGCCGTTACCGCCGCCGCAAGGATTTTCACTCCCAAGGGCGAATTGGTTGACGAGGAAAAGGAAAAGGCGAGAATTGAAAAGGAGATCAAGGCGGTTCAGAAGGATATCGACTTCCTCAGTGCAAAGCTGAACAATCCCGGATTCCTTGCTAAAGCGCCTGCTCAGCAGGTAGAGAATGAGAGGGCTAAGCTGGCTAAGGCTGAGGAGAAGATGAGGAAGCTGTTGCAGGGGTGACACTCGCACAACTTCCTTGATAGCACAAATTTCAAAAAGGGGCTGTAAAAAAAGACAGCCCCTATTTTATGGCAAGGTTCTTGGGAGAGCCGTAAAAATCAGCACAACACTTCTAAAAGCGGTGAAAAATTATCACTTGTTTCCTTAAAGGCGGGTTTCCACTCTCACAACTGCTCGGATAGCACAAGTTAAATAATGCGGATCACCACTCTCACAACTGCCCTGATAGCACAAGTTAAATAATGCGGGTCATCACTCTCACAACTTTTCTGATAGCACGAATTTCAAAGAAGGCTATGACTTCCTGCGGAAGTCTCAAAATTTTCAACGAAAATTTTGTCCGGTT
>JAAVIE010000073.1 GCA_014799325.1 Oscillospiraceae bacterium | reverse complement strand
TTATGTGGTTCCCAAATACTTTACTGCTCAGGCAGGAGCTATTAAATGCCTGAATCTGTACCTTCAGAAACAGGGCAAACCCTATTACATAACGCTGAAAGCTATCGATGAAGATATTTCCGGCAAAGATTACCCTAAAGAATTGGCAGAGATGATAGATTTGGGAGAAAAGGTAGATCTGCTTTTCAGCGGAATACGGAATAAGGTAAACGGATACGATTATCTTGCGGAAAATGGCTATTTGTATGACCTCAGCAGTTATTTAAGCTCAGATGAGGGCAGCAATTTTTACAGATCCATTCCCGAACATTATTGGAAGAATGCCGAAAGAGAGGGAATAATATTCGGAGCAAGCGGCTATACATATTCTTGCAATCCCTGTCCCGGTTATATTATAAATAAAAAGCTTATGGAAAAATACGGCTATACCGAGGAGAATTTTAAGTGTTCCATTGAAGAGCTTACTGATATTTTTAAAACGGTGCAGCAGGGCGAAGGAGAAAAATTTTATCCCTTTACAGCAACAATTTCTCCTAGCTACTCAATCAGCAGCTTTTACAGCGCCTGTGATGGGGTATCTATTGACCGCAGTACTAATACTGCTGTCAGCATTACGGAAAATGAGGATTATATGTCCTTTATCAAAGCAATATATGAAATGGAAGAGCTGGGCTTTTATCACTCCAACGAATCAAAAAGTATAGATGATTTCCTTTTGAAGTTCGATTTCAGCATTCCGCTTCCCGACTATCTGATATATGACGGAACATATACGGTCGGCGAAAGAACCGCTACATCGGATGATGTGGTCATTATCCCTTTGGAGCAGTATGGCAGCTATCAGGTGGCTGAAACCTCTTTCACCTGCATAAGCTCCAAATCGGAGCATACCGATAATGCCCTGGATTTTCTTGAAATGATCTTCACCGACAGAATAGTTACCGATTATCTTATTTTCGGAGTAAAAGGAATAGATTATTATTTGGAGGACGGTAAAATATCTTATGAATCCATGCATCCTTCAGAAAATACTACATACACCGCCGAGCTTCCAAGGATGATAGTTTACGGCAATTCTTTTATCTGCACTCCCAGATATTATGAATCCGATGATATGAATACCGTATATTACAATATGCAGAACAACCTTCTTGAAGATCCTTTAAACAAATTTCAATACGAGGTCGAAAACAGTGGGATAGAAGCGGCACTTGGATATATTCCAAACAGCATAGGAAAAAAATCCTTTGACGAAATGAAGACAGCGCTTGAAGAAAGCCTGCAAAAATCAGGGATAGATAAGCTTTTGGAGTCGGTCAACAAGAAGTTGGAGGAGTATTTGGGATCATGAGCAGTGAACATATACTTACCCTTGAAAATGTAAGCAAGCACTATAAAACTAAGCAAGCCCTGAATTCCTTTAAATATGAATTTAAAACGGGAATTTACGGCTTGCTGGGACCTAACGGTGCAGGAAAATCCACTCTGATGAATATAATAGCAGGACTTGTAAAAGCGGACAAGTATTCCTCGGTGCTATACGGCGGAACTGAGACAGACAAGCTTGGGAAAAGCTACCGCAGTATTTTAGGTTATATGCCGCAGCAGCAAAACGTTTTCGGAGATTTTACAGGCGTCCGCTTTCTCTCCTATATGGCGGCTTTGAAAGGGATTCCCCAAAAAGAAGCAAAAACGCAGATAACCGATCTTTTAAAACGCCTTGACTTAACAGATGCCGCCAACAGAAGGCTATGGGGTTATTCGGGAGGTATGAAGCAGCGTATCCTTTTAGCGCAGGCTCTTTTGGGTGAGCCGAAAATACTCATACTTGACGAGCCCACCGCAGGGGTCGATCCAAAGCAGCGGGTGATCATAAAAAATCTCATAAAGGGCATATCCGAGGATAAGACCGTCCTCTTTTCCACCCACATTGTTTCCGACATAGAACAGATCGCCGACGAGATAATCTTTTTAAAGGACGGAAACATCGTACAAAGCGGAAAAGCCGCTGAACTGCTTTCGGATATTGACCTGGAGGGTCTGTATATGAAACATTTTGGTGACAGATGATGAAAATATCCTTATTTGAGACAAAAAAGCTTTTTATAGGCAAAGAACCAATGATCTTTATGCTTATAATGATCATAATGTCAGTTTTCTTCAACACAAGGCAGCAGTGGGAGAAATTGTATTCTTATGACGCTTACGCCGCGCTGTGCAAAGATGTTTTGCTTATGGAAAGCGAGGGCAGGAACGAATTTTTGTCCGAAAATGCCGCGCGGTATGAGGCCTATCATTCTCTTGAATTGGGCGAAGGAATTCTTACGGATAACGACAGAGAGTTTATGGAGGAATACAATAAGAACAGGAAAGACCTTGTTTATACCAATAACTATTGGTTTGAAGCCGAGCTGTTCGGTGCTGTCAAGAAACAGTATGAAATTATTGAAGGCTACAATGACCGCCTTGATGAGATCTTTAAAAGAGCGGAAAATCTGAGCAGCGTTTCCGTTTTCGGAAATAAAAATTCCTTTGAAATGAAAAATATAAGATCCACCGCCGAAGCTTATAAAAATGTCATGGGAGTACAGCCCCAATTCTCTGACACAGTGGGAGTAAAATATTTAGCAGGTCTCTCGGTCAACGATATTCTGCTGATAGTATCGGCGGTTTTCGGCGCATATTTTCTTGTTATGAAAGAACGCATATCGGGGGCGCTGCATATTGTTGCAGTAACGAAAAAGGGAAAGCTCCCTCTTGCTCTCAGCAAGGTTTTTGCCTTGTTTTTATGGTGTATTTTCTGCACCGCAGTTTTTTTTGCGGTAAGACTAACAGCTGTGGGAGCTAAATACGATTTGTCGGCAGCGGCGCTCCCGGTCCAATCCGTGGAGGGGTATATAAACTGCCCCTATCCTGTTTCAGCGGCAGAATATATAGGCTTGTGGCAGATCTTTAAGCTGATAGCGGCATTTATCTGCTCGCTGCTGTTTTCTCTCACATTCATTGCAAAAAGACATATTTTGTCCGTTTGCGGAGGAGCATCTTTGATCGTTGCCGAGATCGTTCTTTTTTCGGCTGTTGACAGCTTTAGTATTTTTGGAGTGTTTAAATATTTTAACCTTTTCGCGCTTTTAGACTTTTCGGAGATCGGCAAGACTTTTCATACCGTGAACATTTTTGGGCAGTCCGTAAATGCTTTTATCATAATTTCTGCTTTTGCTCTGCTGTTTATAGTGCTTCTGACAATAGCTTTTACAATATTTTTTTCAAATTTTGATCTGAACTGTCAGGGTATTTCCTTTGACCGCAAAAGACTGACTGTCCCCAAGGTGAGTATTTTTGCGGGAGAGATGTACCGAAGTATGATCATAAATTTCGGTGCCGTTGTTCTTTTGCTGCTTTCCATAGTATCAACATACAACACTGTAAATGACTTTGTGATTTATGAGCCGATAGACAGGTATTATGAGCAGTACTTAGAGCGGATCAAGGACAGCTCTCTTGAACAGGTGGGTGTGATGATCTCAAAAGAGGAAAGCTTCTTTGATGAGTGCGGAAAAAGGCTGAATAGATTAAGCAGCGATCTCAATAACGGAACTATCACCTCAAACAAATACTTCGCCGCTGCCACCTCTCTCCGAAATGAGCTTGTGCGGGCGCCTGCGCTGCAGCTTTTGAAAGAACAGTATGAGTATATTTGCCAAAACCCCGAAGCAGATTTTGTATATTACAAAAAAGTTGAAAAATATATGAATTTAAACGACAGAGAAGCTGCAGGCATAAAATCGGTCTTATATATGCAGCTATCAATAATTCTGACCGTATGCCCGATTTTTCTGAAATTCTCTTCTGAAGAAAACAAGCTTATATCCTCCACCCCAAAAGGCGGGAAAAAGTTGCTTCTAACACGGTTATTTGCTACCTTGCTTATAGCTTTGACAGTATTTCTTTGCGTTGATCTGCCGCAGATCGTTTCTTTTGCTTCAACGGTTTCTCTAAAGGATCTCAGCGCCGCCATTCAAAGCCTTGTTCCGTTCAGAGAAGCAAAGGCAGACATAAGTATCGGGAATTACTTTATTTTACTGTATTTTATAAGATTTGCCGCTGCGGAAATTTCCGCTCTGACGGCCGCGGCTTTGTGTACGGTGATAAAAAACAAGGCGGCAAGCTATATTGTATGCTCTTGCTTGCTTGTTCTTCCCGAAATACTTTATTTTCTCATTTCAAAAAGCTTTTCGGGATCCAAGTCATATTGGTTGTTTTTTTTCGCAGAGGGAAATATGTTTCTTAGGAAAATTATGCTTTAATACTAATACTTATTTAAAAAGTAGCCAAGCTACTTTTTTAAACACTCCGCCGCTATGCAGCAGTGCAGGGGAGTAAAGCTCCCTCAGGTATTGAACGCACATACCCACCGCCCTTGGCGGTCCTTCGGCAAAGCCGAAGAATTTTGACAGTAGATTTTATCTGATGTCAAAATGGGTATTAGTATAAAAACTGTTATCAGAATAATTATCGATCCCTCGCGCGGCGGGGGATCAGTTTTTTAATAGAGACATAAAATCCACAGATTTTTACAGACTTTTTGCAAAAACCCCTTGACAAAATTGTAATTATAGTGTATATTGTATATATTGAATATACACAATATATTTTCTATCGGCCAAATCATTGTAAAGGAACACCTATATGAACATTATCATCACAAATTCGGGCGGAGTGCCGATCTACGAGCAAATTTCTTCGCAGATCAAGGGAATGATCCTATTGGGCACCCTCAAAGAAGGCGACGCCCTGCCCTCAATGCGCGCCCTGGCGCAAGACCTGCGCGTGTCGGTAATAACCACCAAACGAGCCTATGAAATTCTTGAATCCGAGGGCTTTATACAGTCCTTTACGGGAAGAGGCAGCTTTGTTTCCGCCGCCGACCCCGCAATGCTGAAGGAGATAAACCTTCGTGAAATCGAAACATTGCTGTCAAAAGCGGTGGAAATCGCAAAGCGAAGCGGAATAGAAAAATCCGAGCTGTCGGAAATTCTTGACATTTATTTTGAAGAATAAGGGGAGAAACTATGGAAAACTGTATCGAGGTAAATAACATAACACGCCAATATCCGCAATTTACGCTGAAAAACGTTTCCTTTAACGTACCTAAAGGTTCGGTTGTTGGATTTATCGGAGAAAACGGCGCAGGAAAAACCACTACCATTAAAGCGATTCTCGGCTTGCTTAAAGACGGAGAGGGTGAAATTACCGTTTTGGGCGAGGATTCAAGGGAACTGTCTTCCGAAACCAAGGAAAAAATCGGTGTGGTATTTGACGGCTTGGCATTTCCCGAAAACCTTAACGCCAAGCAGCTTGACCGAGTGATGAAGGAAATTTTCAAAACCTGGAGCAGCGACAGATTTTTTGATTATGTCAAAAGATTTGATCTGCCTATGGATAAAAAGTTCAAGACCTTTTCCAGAGGCATGACGATGAGAATGTCCATAGCGGCGGCTCTTTCCCACGGCACAGAGCTGTTGGTTCTCGATGAACCCACGGGAGGACTTGACCCCGTTGTGCGCTCCGAAATTCTGGATATTTTTCTTGAATTTATGCAGAACGAAAATCACTCAATACTGATGTCTACCCATATCACAAGCGATCTTGAACACATTGCCGACTACATTTGCTTTATTCACAAGGGAGAAATTGTGTTCACAATGGAGCGCAATGATATGCTTGACAAGCACAGAATTTTGAAATGCACAGATGAGCAGCTTGCAAATATAGACAAATCAGACATTATCGGAGTAAGAAAGGGAAGATTTCAAAATGAGGTCCTCACCGTCAATGCCCTGAAATATCCCGATATACCTGCCGATGTTCCCACCATTGAGGAAATAATGGTGTTTTATGTTAAGGAGGACAACAGATGAAGGGATTGCTCTATTGTGGTTTTCTGCTTAATAAAAAGTGGTTCCTGGGCGCAGGAATAATTACGGTTTTAGGTACGGCGGTATGCTTTATCTTATTTAAGAGTTTTTGGAACGGCAATATAATAATGCCGCCTGTTTGCGGAGCGGTGCAGGCGATTACGGCGTTCATATGCACCGAATGGTTGGGACGCAGTCTTGAAACGGACATCAAGTGCAGATTTGCGGATTATGTACTTGTGTCGGGAATTTCAAAAAAAACCTTTGTTCTTGTGGAACTTGTGAAAAATATAATATCAATAGCGACAAGCTTTGCAATGTGTATGGTGATGCAGCTCGTATTGAGATTATTGGACAAACAAGCCTTTGATCCGATCCTTCTTTTGGTTTATATATTGATTTTAGGTGCATCGAGGTGGATAACTTCTCTTATCACAATTTCCTTACGCAATGCTGAAAAAGCCGGACTTATTGTGGCTATCGGCTTTGTGCTGTTCGTAGTTCTTCCATATGTTTTTATAGGGGTTTCCATAGATAAAATAGGTTCATTTGGGTATTGTATATGGTATTTCACAGAATACTTGATATGGTTAGGCTATGAATGGGTCTTAGGTCTCTTATTTTATGCAGTGATTATCGGCGTCTATGCCATAGTATACGTATTATTTCTCCGCAGGATCAGAAAGGGTGATGTTTGTCGATGAAGGGGCTTATATTAAAGGATATTTACAATGTCAGAATACAGATCGTGCTGGGAATGGTACTGATCATACTGCTGTACATTGTAATATGGCTGTTAAAATTTTCATTTTCAAATGAGGAGATAGAGGGACTTATGGGAGTGTTGGACTACGGTCTGATAAACTACCTCACAATAACAGTCTGCTCCACCTTCTTGCTGAACACCCTTTCCGATGATATAAAAAGCGGCTGGGCAAAAATACAGCTGACTATGCCTGTTTCTGACAGGGAGATAATTGGCGGAAAGCTTGCCGCAACAGGCGTTATAGTTTTTGCACTTATGCTGTTTTCCCTGATCTTTAATATCATCGGTATAGCTGTCTATACCTTGCCTGCTGAGCCTATGACAATGATGCCCATAATTTTAGCATTACTGCAAATGGCGGTGCTTTCTGCGGTAATGGTCATAGGATACCGCATGCAGGGAAAGGTAATGGCGGTATATTTGGTAATAATGCTGATAACAGCGGGAATAATGGCATTGCCTGTGATCAGTTTTCTTACCTATAAAATTTCCGGTTTTGCAATGAGACTGATCTTCTACGCCATAATACCTTTGTTGTCATTGACGGTAATAATTCTTTCTTTTGTTTTCGGGAAGAAAGCTGTAAGAAATATAGAGGTATAGAAACTGTTTTTATATACAAAAAAGGGCTGGTTTTTCGCAGTCCTTTTTTATTTTCCTACTTTTTCACCTTATTCCGAACCTCAAAACAAAATATTTGACATTTCAAAAGTACTGTGTTATAATATAAAAAAATATGCCTTTTTTTAAAGAGAAATATTACCTCTTTTTCGGAATATACTTTATTGTGCTTTCAATAATTACGCAATTATTACGAAAGTGCAAGCCTTGATACATAAAACGGAGAATATCATGAAGAAAAAAGCAATAATACTTATCGCCGCAGTTTCCTTGCTGCTGAGCGGGTGCAGTTCTCCCACACTGGATATTGTTATAAATGCGGACGAATATGAGGGCATTTTGCTTGCTACTGAGAACACTGCGGCGCCGCCTGTTTCGATCCCGATCTCAAATATGGGAAATCCCGGCGCAGAAACAGCACATATAGAATTTAACACAGTAATGGAGGAAAAAACGGACGAATCGGAGGGAACAAGCGACACAGACGATACCACGGATCAGGAGGAAGCTCCCGCAACAGCATATGTTCCACAAGAACCCTCTAACCCCGAACCCGCTCCCCCCGAGGTCATAGCAGAGCCTGAAATAACCACTACCACCACAGCATACACAGAAGTAACCACCACGACCACCACTACAGAACCGCCTGCTCCGCCCGAACCGCCCAACGGTGATCTTACCCCCATTATGGGAAAAAGCGTAGCTACAGCAGAACAGATGAGAGCCTTTATCAAAGCCGTAAATCCCGAGGTAGACCAAAGGATCATAGACATGATACCATACTATCTTTCAGAGGGAGAAGCAGAAGGCGTGAGAGGCGACATAGCTTTTGCACAGTCCTGCGTTGAAACAGGCTATTTCAGATTTGAAAAGACAGGAACAGGCTCGGTTGTCACCATTGACGACAACAATTTCTGCGGCTTGGGAGTTACCCAATTAGGCATTCACGGCTGTATTTTTGATACTCCTCAGGAGGGAATAAGAGCGCAGATACAGCATTTAAAGGCATACGGCTCCACTCTCCCCTTAAACGGCGCCCAAGTCGACCCGCGTTTCGGCTATGTACAAAGAGGCTGCGCGGAATACTGGGAATGGCTGGGAATGCAGGAAAATCCTGAAGGCAAAGGCTGGGCAGGAGGCGCAAACTACGGTCCCACCATTCTTGACATCTATTACAGAGTTTTGCAGTATTGATCTTGACCATACACTATAAATATAAAAAAGAAATAAAAAAGGAAGTTAATATGTTCGGAAAAAAGTTTATTGCCGCAATAGCAGCGGTATCTATCATCTTTTCTCAACTAAGTATATACGCGGAAGAAGCTCCTGATGAAAACGAGCCTGCCACGGAACCTGATCAGGTCACAGAGCCCGTACAAGCAACCACAAACTTTTTCCTGCCGAAAAATGTCAGGGCAACTGTGATAACCCCTACCGTTGATTTCCTCAAAGAGGATAATGAGGAGGAAATGACCGTTGAAGAAGAGCTGGACGCTCTTTTCGCCGATCTTGCCATGATAGGGCTTAACACTGTTTATATAAATACGGTATACGAGGATAAGGCGTATTACAACACGGATATGAACTCCACAGATGAGGACGATTATATATCCCTTGTGCTGAACAAGGCGCAGCAGAACAATTTCCGCGCTTATATGATACTTGATCTGAATTACCTGCTGAACGGCGCCGAAAAAAATGAAGATAAGCTGGACTATGTTATCTCAAATACCCACCGTTTCACCCTTAAATATAAGTGCGACGGTATTCTCATAGACAATTACTACGGCGAAAGATCCTCCGAAAGCTTTGAGGACTATATGAAAAACGGCTCGGGAATAGGCTATGAAAACTGGCTCTACGATTCCAACGAGATGTATTTTTCCGCTGTAAGCGAGGTCATTCACATCACCGATAACAGCATTCCCGTAGGTATGCTGATAAACGATATGTGGGCGAACAGCGACGACAACGAAGAGGGAAGCGACACTGCCGACCCTGTACAGGCTTTCTACGACGGTTTTTCCGATACCAAAAAGTACGCGGAAAAGGGCTATGCGGATTTCTGCGCAGTCAACGCTTACGGCTCTCTCACAAGCTCCATTCTGCCCTTTGAAAATGTTACCGAATGGTGGAACGACCTTGCAAAGGAAAACGGACTTACCCTTTACGTTGTACACTTCAACGAAAATCAGGGCAGCGACATGGAAGGCTGGGGAGGCGTGGATCAGCTTCTGAAGCAGCTTAAGGTAGCAAAGGAACTGTCCGCTTTCGGCGGCAGCGTTTTCCACTCCTGCGAAGCTCTGCTCACCGATACCGACACCACCGACAACATAACGAAATTCTACGGCGATCAGATAAACGAGGACACCCTTTTTGAGGAGCTGAGAATGCAGTCTCCCTCAATGCTGAACTTTGTGACTTACGATTCCTATGTTGACTTTATGGGTACCTTTGACGAAAACTTTGAGGTGCTGTTCAACGGTATGAACGTTACCCTTAACGAAGCAGGCTATTTCTACTTTGAAGAACCCCTTGACATAGGTATGAACACTTTCACCATAGAGCACAAGGGAACAGCTTATCAGTACCGCATTGAACGAAAGATAATCACAATAAAATCCCTTGATGCTTCTATTGCAGAGGGAAAATCCCTTTCCGTCAACGGCGGAAGCAAGATAGAGATAACCTGTACAGCCTATGAGGGTGCCAATGTAACGGCTTCCCTCAACGGAAAAACTATCAAGCTTCAGGAAAGTGACAGCAAGACCGACGAAAACATCAACAGCTCCTACAAGCTGTTCACAGGATATTACACCGTACCTGAAGGAATTATCGGACAGGAGCAGGCTCTCGGTTCTATCGTTGTTACCTCCGAGTATGCAGGCTATCAGCAGTCGCTGTATGGCGCTTCTGTAAAGGTATTGGCTCTTCCCGAACCTCCCAAGCCCATTGAGACTGTTATGGGCGACCAGAATTCCGCAGGATCGGGCGAGATCGTGGGAACCATGGATCCCGTTCATTCCAACACGGAAAATGTTCAGTATGTGAGAATTTCCAAGGATTATACGACAGTATACAACGGCAACACATTAGGCGGAGCTCCCACTCCCGATTTCGCGCAGCAGCCCGCAGGTACATTAGATTATCTTCTGACCACATCGGGAGATTACTATATCACCGAAAGCGGCAAACGCTATAAAACCTCAACTGCCACCTCCTTTGCAGATACGGGCTTAGGCGAAAATGCTCTGTTCGTGAAATCCACAGGCACAAGCGGCAGATATTCTTATTTCAAGATCAAGCTTGATTATAAAATCGGCTACAACATTGAGTTTGTGGGGAATAACTACTATGGCGGCGGTGAAGGTGATTATTTCCTCAATAATTTTACCGCTACACAAGTGTATATTACCTTTGATAATATTACCTCGGTAACTAAACTGCCAAGCTTTGAATACAACTATGTTTTCAGCAGCGGAAAGTGGGAAACTGTCACTATAGACGGTATACCGAGATTTCGAATGGTGCTTACACTCCGTCAGCCGGGGGTTTATTCGGGCTGCGGCGCGACCTATGATGATGACGGAGATCTGCTTCTGAAATTCAAGATCCTCACCAATTCATTGGAGGGAATGACAATAGGAATAGATCCCGGTCACGGTTACACAAGACCCGGAGTTTACGACCCCGGCTCAATAGGATTTATCAGAGAGGTAGACGCAAACTTAGCGGTTGCCAAGGAGCTTGAAAGTCAGCTTAAAGCTTTGGGCGCAAACGTTGTAAGGCTGAAAACCGAAAGTGAGGTATGTGATACCGAAGACAGACCCAATTTATTGAGACCTTACGGAATAGATCTGTTTATTTCCATTCATTCCAACAAAATACAGGGAAACGAATCTGTAAGGGGAACAGAAGCCTACTACTTCACACCATTCAGCCAGCCTCTGGCTTCATCGGTTTCGTCGCAGATCTCCGATTACTTTACTAACAACGTATATAGTGACGGCGCAGATAAAAACAGAGGCCCGAAGTATAGCTATTATTGGGTGACCTTACAGCAGGATTTCCCCTCAATTCTTGTTGAAATGGCATTTGTCAGCAACCAGGAGGACGCCCTTGCCCTTGCAAATGCCGAGCATCAGAAAAATATTGCTGCAAGAATAGTAAAGGGAATCCAGAACTATATCAGCAGAAGCAACATCAGCTCAATCTCCAATGGTGCCAGCGAGACCGAACCGGCAGATACCACCGAACAGGAGACGGAACCCACTGAACCCGCTGAACCTACTGAACCCGATCAGGAGACAGAGCCTGACGAACCTCCTGCAGATACCGAAGCAGAAACTGATGAATAATGCAAATGCAAGTCACAGAACCCATAAAGCAGCATCTTCATTAAAACGAAAATGAAAAAAATAGGCGAATTTAACAACATTTTTAGAATATTTGCAAAATCTGCTTGCATTTTATACAATGTTTTGTTATAATGTAGTTGTGAAGAATTGCCGAAAAATAAAAATGCTCTGAAAAGGTCCGTAAAAGCCCATTATCATTTGGTTTTCTTTGGAGAAATGAGCTTTGGTCTTTTGCAAGTACAGTTTTTTTGGAGCTTTCAGAAAAGCGGCATAAGAAAGGATTGATATTTTTAATGTCAGCAAGTATTGTGGTTGGCACTCAATGGGGCGACGAGGGAAAGGGCAAGATAATAGACATAATTGCTTCCCGCGCTGATGTTGTTGTACGCTCCCAGGGCGGAAACAACGCAGGACACACCGTTGTCAGCGGCGGTCAGACCTATAAGCTTCATCTTATCCCCTCGGGAATACTGTATAAGAACACCCTTTGCCTTATAGGCGCAGGCGTCGTAATGGATCCCAAGGACTTTACCGGAGAAATGGATATGCTGGAAAGCAGAGGAATTTCTCTTGAAAATTTAAGAATTGATCCCAGAGCGCACGTTACTATGCCATGGCATATAGAATTGGACGGCCTTTCCGAGGAGTTCAGGGGCAATTCGGATATCGGCACTACCAAACGCGGAATAGGTCCCGCATATATGGATAAATATGAGCGCTGTGGAATCAGGGTATATGACCTTGTTCACCCCGAAATATTTGCGGAAAAAGCCCGTTCTACAGGAAAGCTGAAAAATAAAATAATCACAGAGGTATACGGCGGCAAGCCCATCGACATAGAAGTGATGATAAAGGAATACACCGAATACGGCAAGCGCATTGCAAAATATGTGGAAGACGTTTCGGTAATAGTTTACAACGCCGATAAAGAGGGAAAGACCATTATGTTTGAGGGAGCGCAGGCTACCCTTTTAGACATTGATTTCGGCACATACCCCTATGTTACCAGCTCCCACCCCGTATCTGCGGGAGTATGCGTAGGCACAGGCGTAGGACCTATGATGATAAAGGATATTATCGGAGTTGCCAAAGCCTACACCACAAGAGTGGGTAAAGGACCTTTCCCAACCGAATTGGAGGACGAAACAGGCAACAAAATCAGAGATAAGGGCGGGGAATTCGGCACTACCACAGGCAGACCCCGCAGAACAGGCTGGTTTGACGCAGTTATCGTTCGCCACTCTGTAAGAGTAAACGGACTTTCCAAGTTAGCTATAAACAAGCTTGACACATTAAGCGGAATGGGTGATCTGAAGGTATGCGTGGCTTACGAAAAGCCCGACGGCACCATAATAAAGGATTTTCCTCCCGCTCTTGAAGAATTGGCAGACTGCAAGCCCGTTTATGAAACTCTCCAAGGCTTTGATGAGGATATATCAAACTGCAAGACCTTTGATGCACTCCCTGAGCCCTGTAAAAAATATATAGACAGGCTTGAGGAATTGTGCGGCTGTAAGATTGCTATGATCGGCAACGGTCCCGACCGTACACAGATCATTGAGAGATAAAATAGAAAGCAGACCTGATGAATATTCTTTTTGTAGGCGATATTGTAGGACAAAACGCTTGCCGCGAGTTTATTGCAGTTCTGCCCGGCTTAAAGCAAAAGTACGGAATTGATGTCACTATTGTGAACGGTGAAAATTCCGCAGACGGAAACGGCATAACGCCATATTCCGCAGATCTGATCCTAAGCGGCGGCGCAGACGTGATAACCACAGGCAACCACTGTTTCAGGCGGGCTGAAATGAACTCGCTTTATGAAGAGAGCAGCGTAATTATCAGACCCGCGAACTACGGCGACGAATGTCCCGGAAAAGGGTACACCATACTCGATTTCGGAAGCTGTTCTCTCGCTGTTGTAAATCTAATAGGCACAACCTTTATGCAGGCGGTAGACAACCCGTTCCACTGCATAGACAAGATATTAAAGGAGATAGATACAAAAAACATACTGGTTGATTTTCACAGTGAAACAACCTCTGAAAAAAAAGCATTGGGGTACTACCTTGCTGGTAGGGTATCTGCTGTTGTAGGTACTCATACTCATGTACAGACCGCCGATGAATGTATTCTCGAAGATCACACAGGCTATATCACAGATGTGGGAATGACGGGAGTTCAGGAATCGGTATTAGGTATAGACAAGGACATTATAATTGCTCGACTTACCACATACTACCCTCAAAGGCATATTTACGCAAAAGGAAGGACAACTGTTAATGCGGTGGCTTTGGAGATAGATCAGAGATCCGGAGCATGCCGCAGTATCAAGCGTATTTTTGAATGAGGGAGGAAAACCCCCTCGCGGCATGAAAGGAATGGTGCAAGTATGGAATCGGTAAAAGTATCGGCAAGATCCGTCCCTAAGGCGGTAGCGGGGGCTATTGCGGCAATTATCAGAGAAGGAAAAACCGTTGAGGTCCAGGCAGTAGGCGCAGGGGCAGTCAATCAGGCTGTTAAGGCTATTGCCATCGCCTGTGTTTATATGCAGGAGGAAAACACTGAGATAATCTCAATTCCCTCCTTTGCAGGAATAGACATCAACGGCGAAGAGAGAACCGCTATCTGCTTTAAGGTTGAAAAAAGATAATTCTCTTATTTGTATCTATCACATTCTCATTTGCTTTAAGCGAAATATTTCAAAATTTTCAAAATAATAACCAAATTTGGCATTGGCTCTGAGAGGAAATCAAATGAAAAAGAAAGTATTAGCAATATTGGCAGTAATTATCGTTACAGTCATAACCCTTTGCTTATCCGTCTGCGCTTTTGACGGCAACGATTACGGCGGCGGAGGCGACGATTGGGGCGGCGGAGGCTGGGATAATGACAGCTACGACTGGGGCGATGACGATTACAGCTACAGCAGCTCCGGCGGCGGTTCTGTTGGATTTTCCGTACCCGTTATCATTATCGTTATCATTATTGTGATCGTGCTTTCTAAGAAAAATAAGGGCACAGGTACAGGCACAGGCAACGTAGTTTCCGGACAAGGCTCACAGGGAAGATTTGTTCAGGTGCCTAACCGCAATGACCAGATCCAGGATATTATCAGAAAAAAAGATCCAAACTTCTCGGCAGACGATTTTGTTGCGTACAGCAAGCAGGTGTTTATTGATATAGAAAACGCTTGGTGTGCCCGCGACCTGACCTCTGTCAGACCTGTTATGCACCAAAACCTTTACAATACAACTCAGCAGCAGGTTGCAGGAAAGATAAGGGACAAGGTAGTTCCTCATCTTGAAAGCATCGCAATCAACACAGCTTACCTCACCAGCTTTGTAAGGGATAAGGATTACGAATACCTTACTGTTTATCTTAACGCCCGTATGATCGACTATCAGACGGACGAAACCACAGGCAATATCCTTAAGGGCGACAGAACTACCCGCTGGGATATGCGCTACAAGATGAAATTCATAAGAGCCACAGGCGCTCTTACCAACGATAAGAAGGAAAATGCCCAAAGCTACAACTGCCCCAACTGCGGCGCACCCTTGGAGATCACCTCTACGGGCGAGTGTCCTTTCTGCGGCTCGGTAGTTTCTTTAGGCGACTACTCATGGATACTTGCGGACTTCACCACTGTTCGCAACGATACAGTTGATGACGGTATCAGGATCCCGCCAGAGGATCAGCAGTAAATGAGCGGATTTGTTACTTTTTTGATAGTGTTCGGCGCTATAGTCGTAGGTTTGCTTGTGCTGTTTCTGATAGTTAAAAACTATCTGAACAAAAAAGCAAAAAAATACCTTGGAATGGGCTTGGGAGAAACTGCTAAGCTCATCTCCGACGGCTTGGCAAACGAATGCAATACCCCATATTCCGTTCCAAAAATGGATCCGCTGTATAAGCCGAAGATCGACCGAGATTTCCCCGAAACAGGCTTTGACCGTTTGCAGGCAATGGCAAAAAACGGCATTCTCCATATTTTGAACGCCATAGAAAGCAATAAGCCGGGATCTGTTGAACACGGTTCAATGCGGCTTGAGGATCAGATAAGGGGAATTACCGATTCACATCAGCTAAAGGGAGAAAAGGTCTATTACGGTAATGTGCAGATCCATAGCATCGGAGTGGATAAATACGAGGCAGCCACCGAAGCCGCTTCCGTTGTTTTCCAGATAGCATTACAGAGCACTTATTACTGCGAAAAGGACGGTAGGGTAATTCAAGGTTCAAAAGAAAATCCTACCCAGAACCTTTTCTCAATTACCCTCGCTCACAATCAGGATCTATCCAAAGTCGACGCGGAATCCTACATAGAATCAAACTGCCCCAACTGCGGCGCGCCTGTTCCCGCCAACGCAAAGGAATGTCCTTACTGCGGTTCCGGACTTGTGCTTGTAGTGGACAGATATTGGCAAATTGACAGCTTTAAGCTGTTGAAATGATAAAGAGAACCTTTGAAAACCTCGCAAGAATAACTGTTCTTGCAATAGTTTTCAGAGGTTGTCAAAAGCAAATAAAACATCGAAAGGATCAAAGTTAATATGGGACTTATTAAAGCTTTAACCGGCGCTTTAGGCGGCGAATTGGCCGATTCCTGGAAGGAAGCCATACACTGCGAGGCAATGGGAAACAATGTGATTCTCCGCAACGGAAGAAAGATGAATCAGAATTCCTCCAGAACCTCCAACACAAAGGGCACGGAAAACGTTATCAGCAACGGCAGCGTTATCATGGTAGAAGAAAACACCTGTATGCTGACCCTTGATAACGGCAAGATCACCAATATTGTTACCGAGCCGGGAAGATACACACTTGACAACTCCTCTGCGCCCTCTATCTTTGCCGGACAGATCAAGGATTCCGCTAAGGATTTCTTACAGAGATTCACATTCGGCGGTACTCCCGGGGTTGAACAGCGCGTTGTTTACATCAACCTGCAAAGACTTCCCGGAATTCGTTTCGGCACAGGCGCTGCCGTACCTTATTTTGATCCTAAGTACAATACATCTATTGACCTGCGTTTCTATGGAACCTTTGAAATTCAGATCCCCGACGCGGAATACGCTGTAAAATTCTATCAGCAGGTAGCAAGCAAGGGTGTAAGCTCGGGCGACATGACAGTTACCTCCATTTTCGACAGCCAGCAGTACAAGCAGGAATTTATTCAGGCTATGACTGAGGCTTTGGGAATGCTTTCTACTCAGAATATTTCCTACAGCCAGATCTCCACACAGCTTTCTCTCCTTACCGAGAATGTACAAAAAGCTACCCTCAACAACTGGCAGGAACGCGGCTTTGTAGTAACCAATATCGGTATGGGCGCTCCCACTCTCACCGACGAGAGCAAGAAGCTTCTTGGTGACAGACTTAAAGCTGATACCATGCTTGATCCTAATGTTCAGAAGGCTATGATGGCAGGCAGTGTTGCCCGTGGAATCGAAGCTGCAGGCGCAAACGAAGGCGGCGCCATGATGGGCTTTATGGGAATGAACATGGCACAGCAGGCAGGCGGAAATATTCTCGGACAAATGGATATGGCTGCACAGCAGTATAATCAGCAGCAGGCACAGGCGCAAGCTCAGGCAAATTCCTGGAAATGTTCCTGCGGTACCATGAACACAGGTGCGTTCTGTTCTTCATGTGGTAATAAAAAGCCCGAGCCTTGGACTTGCTCCTGCGGCGCGCAGAACACAGGCAAATTCTGTGCAAACTGCGGCGCTTCCAAGGAGGGAACACCTACCGCGCCCAAAGCTCCTACCGAATGGACCTGCTCCTGCGGAAAAACCAACACAGGCAAGTTCTGTGCTGAATGCGGCTCGCCCAAGCCCGCAGCTCCCAAGAAGTACAAATGCGACAAGTGCGGCTGGGAACCCGCTGATCCCTCCAATCCTCCCAAATTCTGCCCCGAATGCGGAGATCCTTTCAATGAGGACGATTTGGTTTAATAAGAGGTTGTTAAGGGTTTTAACAAGTAAATGAATAATAAAAGCACATCGGAGAGCGGTGTGCTTTTTTATGCTATGTTATACTATTTCTTTATCATAATGTAGACTATGTCTACATTATGATTCGCCGTGCTATGCACGGCGTTGGCGATGAAACCGCCAAGAAAGTTAGTTCAATACTAATTCTGTCAAAATCTTTCATTTTGACATCCGCCTGGAGGGCGGCATTATATAATAGACTTTGTCTATTGTAGGATCAAGAATTAGTATTAATTAATGGAACTGAGAAAAACCGAATTTACAATAATTTATCCCGACCAAGCGGCATTTTACCGTTGCTTTGTCGGGATATTTCGGGATTTTTTTACAGCACCAATTTAATTATATGCTATTTAATACTAACCTTCGATTAAAAGTAGACATTCTTTGCAGTCTGTTTTGCGTTCCGCTGCATCATCGTCCTCGGCAGGCGTTATAGCCTGCTGTCGTCCTCTTTCTTGCAGAATACAAAGTATTCTCGCAAATAATTTGTCTACTTTTAACCGAAGATTGGTATAAAACCATACCTTTTTTTAAAAATAAACAATCGTTTTCAAAAATCCAAGCAAACTGTCAGCCCTATCCTTAGAAAGCTGCCTGAAACAATCCACAACCTCTTTTTCCTCATCACTAAGATACATAGCATCAGCATTTTCATTAAATAATTCGGACAGTGAGATCCCAAGCGGCTCTGCCAAACGTTTTAAGGTATCAAAAGAGGGATTGCGGTCGCCCCGCTCCAGATCCCTTATATGCGTTTCGGAAACCCCCGACAGTTTAGAAAGCTGATAAACGCTTATATTCTTAGTTTTTCTTAACGTTTTCAGTTTTTCTGCAATACTCAAAACACATCGCTCCTTTATAGTATAATTTAACATAAACTTTAAGTATAAAAATTACAAAAATATCGCAATTACGTTACATTCTATAACTCACATGCTCTCACTCCTCAACACAATACTGCCCTGCCTGCACCTTCCACATACCCGCATACTTGCCGCCAAGCCCCAACAGCTCCGGGTGGCTGCCTTCCTCAATGACCCTGCCTTTCTCCAGCATATAGATATGATCGGCATTTCGTGTGGTGGAAAGTCGGTGCGAAATAAAGATCACTGACTTATTCTCCGCTGCAGAAAGCATAGAGCGGTTAAGATGATATTCCGCAATAGGATCAAGGGCAGAGGACGGCTCGTCCAAAATGATCAGATCGGCGTCCTTGTAAAACACTCTCGCCACCGCCAGCTTTTGCCCCTCGCCGCCGGAAAGGTTGATACCGTTTTCCTCAAATTCCGTGGTGAGATTTATGGAAAGCCCCTCGGTGAGACTATCCAGCCGCTCCTTAAGGCCGCTTTTCTCCAAGGCACAAATAACTTCTCCGTCCTCGCCCTTATCTGCAAAATCGAGGAGAACATTTTCCTTTACTGTGGCAGCAAAGATCTTGAAATCCTGAAAAACCGTTCCTATCCTACGGCGGTATTCCTCCAAGTCATAGTCCTTGATATTCACGCCGTCAAGCAGTATCTCTCCCTCGTCGGGGTCGTAGAGCCGCATTATGAGTTTTATCAAAGTGGTTTTTCCCGCCCCATTATAGCCTACAATAGCAATTTTACTGCACGGGTCGATCTTCATATTGATATTTTTGAGAATATAGCCCTCTCTCTGATTATAGGCAAAGGAAACATTTTTCAGCTCAATCTCCTTTGGAGAAGCAGGAAGGGGAACACATTTATCCTTGTTGCTGACAATTGTAGGCTCTATGGCAAGAAAAGCCTGCATCTTCTCCACATACAAGCTGATCTCCTGCATTTTGGGATAGGTGTCGGAAAACCGTTTCAAGCACTCCTTTGTCCTGTTTGCCGTACCTCTCATGACCGCCACATTACTGTATGAAATTCTGTGCAGAACTGCCGCACTGTACACAAGATAGATCATATACAGAATATCAATAAGAAAATTACTGCATAAATAATCTTTTAAAAACTGCAGACAAAACCGTTTTCCCGCATTTTTCCTGTCAATTCCCAAAGTAATATCATTAGTTTCGTCAAAATCCTTCAGAAGCAAGCCCGAAACCTCGGTGTTGAGCCGCGTCTCCTTTGCGTAGTCGTTAAGGTAAAACACACGGTTCACATACCCCATTTTTCTTTCATGAGGGTTTTTCTCGGTGCGTATCTTAAATTTCAGCTTGTTCAGTACTTTTCCTGCCCACAAAGAAGCGAAAAAGGAAACCGCCACAAACAGAAAAGAAACAGGGTCGTTTCCGATAAAGAAAGTTCCCGAAAGCGCCACAGAGGTAATTCCCGTAAACAAGCTCCAAAGCACCCCATACATTCTGTCCACCTGGTTTTCAATCTCGGACACCGACAGCACATAGTCGTTGTAAAACTTGGGGTCGTCATAGCATTCAAGGTCGATCTCCTTAGCCTTATTATACATCATTTCCTTGATAGCCTGCTTGATTTTAGGCGTACTTTTCATTTGAATTTTTTGGTAAAGATAAGAGCTGAAAAGCAGTCCTAACATAACAAACGCCAATAGTCCCACAAGAAAAACTGCCGCATCTTTAAAAGGTCTGCCGTATTCCGCACATTCCAACACATAGTTAAGTCCAAAGGTATACTCCATAAACACCACGATCTCATTTCTGATATGCTCTGCAATAAGCAGTATCATGCAGGCCGGCGCGGCTTTAAAGCAAAGTCTGAACAGAAACAGGTTGTGGGCAATAACCTGCTTAAAACCGTTCTTTTTCATACTATTCTTTTTTATACTGCCCTTTTTCATTCCATAACCCCCTCTTTGTAAATTTCATCGGCAAGATAATTCCGCACCTGCTTGGTGAACATTTCGCAGTACTTTCCGCCCAGCGCCATAAGCTCTTTATGACTGCCCTGCTCGATAATTGTACCGTGTTCAAGCATAAAAACCACATCTGCATCTTTCACAGAAGAAAGCCTATGAGAAATAAACACTGTTATATGCCCCTTGCTCTCCTCCATTATCCCTTTGTACAGCTCATATTCCGCAATAGGGTCAAGTGCGCTTGAGGGCTCGTCAAAGATCTTCACAGAAGCATTACGGGCAAAGGCTCTCGCTGCAACGATCTTCTGCTGCTCACCTCCCGACAGCACCGCGCCATTATCGTCAAATTCCTTTGTCATAACGGTATCAAGTCCTTTGGGGAGTGACGCTATCTTATCCCACACTCCTGCGCATCTCAAAGCCCTTGCCGCTGTCTCATCGGGATCATCGATCTTTTCGCCCATAATAACATTGTCCTTGACGGACATCGCCATTATCCTATAGTCCTGAAATGCCGCGGAAAACAGCTTTCTGTACGCTTTCAAGTTATATTTCCGAATATTGATACCGTTTACAAGAATTTCACCCCTTGTCGGATCGTAAAGTCTGAACAAAAGCTTGATAATAGTGGATTTTCCTGCACCGTTATGACCTACCAATGTGCAGACCTTATCCCCCTCTATCTTAAAGGACAGGTTATTTATTATAGGCTCCTTTTCCTTGTATTCAAAGCAAACGTTCCTGAATTCAACAGACAGCACTTTTTCTTCGGGGATAATTCCGTCCTGATCCTCGGGAATCTTTTCCTTATACTCCATAAAAGTGCGGAAATATTCAAGAAACTGTCCGTTTTTCATAGCCTCGATAAAATTGTTGAACATTGTTATCAATATCCAGGAGGAAGTAGACATAGCCGCAAACATAATAGCCAGCTCCGCCAGCCCCATTGTCTTTGAAACGATAGTCCTGTATGCGGCATAGATCATAATTCCCTCAAAAACCGGGGCAAAAGTGGTAACATTCTGCGCCCAGCTGAAAGCTATAGCCTTTTTGGAATACTTTTCAGCCACCGCCATGCTCCCCTTGACGGAATCATCATAGCGCTTCATCATAAGCTCATGAATGTTGGAATACCGTATCTCCTTGGCATACTCCGCCAAGTGCATAACGCGGTTCACATACTCTCCCATACGGGTATTTTTAACGTTTTCCGCATAACGTCCGCCCCAGACCTTGTTCATCAGCCCGCCAAAAACAAAATTGCCCACAATAGGAGAGATCACAAACAGCACAGAAAAAGGATCTATCATAAACATAGAGGAAAATGCCGCCCCTGCCGCAATTATCCCAAAGATCACCTGAAAGAAAAACTCAACGGATCTGGTCATCTTCTGCGCCGCCCCGTCAAGAGCCATTGTGTATTTGTTGTAAAAGTCGGGATCCTCAAAGCATCTCAGCTCCACATTGCCTGCCTTTGCGTACAGCTTACGGTATAGACAGCGGTATATCTTATTATCGGTAAAGGGAATTACCACTGAATTCATATAGCTTGTATACATGGCAAGCAGACAGAAAACGACAAAGCAGATGCCGATAAAGCCTAGGATCGTAACAAATTCCGCCTTGCTCTCAATAGCCCCGATAACATACCGCAGGAAGAAAATGCTCATAAAGATCCGCTCCACATAGCCCATAGCGCAAAACACTGCCGTATGTATGACGCGGCTTTTGCTTATGCTCCAAACGGTTTTTACCGCATAAGCGTTGTTGGCAAAAACTCTCATTTTGTTTTTTAAGTTACTTTTCAATTTATCGCCCCATTTCAAAAAATATTTTATATTATTTCTTTATCATACTGTAGACTATGTCTACAGTATGATTCGCCGTGCTTTGCACGGCGTTGGCGGTGAAACCGCCAAGAAAGTTAGTTCAATACTAATTCTGTCAAAATCTTTGATTTTGACAGCCGCCCGAAGGGCGGCATCATACAATAGACTTTGTCTATTGTATGATCAAGAATTAGTATTACGCGAAAGCCTTTCTCTGTCGACATTCAGAGTATAGCACAATTTTGGAGGCTTTTCAATAACACGTTATTTGAGAAAAATTCACTTAAAAAGTGAAATTGCTTGTAGGAAAACCTTTTGTTGATCGGTTTTCCTACAAGCTGAGGGAGACTTTTTACAGCCCCTGTTTTTGTCATAAATATAATAATACCTCGTTCGGAAATTGCTCAAACAATATTGACAGATTTGCGGAATAACGTTATAATTATACAAAGAAAAAACTTCGGCTGTAAAAGATCCCTTTATATCGGAAAAACATTGTTGTTTTTAAAGAGTTAATTATTCAGCCCATTAGAAAAGGAGTGCAGTACTATGTCAAATCAAAAGCCCACCGCCGAAACAGGCGGAGAAAAGTATATCCCCTATTCAGAGCGCACCGGAGACAGCTCTGTAGTATTTTTCACCCGCGATCTTTCCGCGGAGGGTCTTAGACGTATATTCGCCAGGGTCAAGGGCAGTCTTGAGGGAAAAGTCGCCGTCAAGCTTCACACAGGGGAGCCTCACGGACCCAACATCATTCCCCGCTCATGGGTGAAGTCGGTGGTGGAAAATGACCTGCCCGACGCTTCCATTATAGAAACCAACACCTACTACGAGGGCGGACGCTATACCACCGAGGATCACAGAGAAACATTGAAGATCAACGGCTGGACCTTCTGCCCTGTAGACATTACCGACGCCGAGGGCGTGACAGCATTGCCTGTAAAGGACGGCAAATGGTTCACCGAAATGGAAATGGGCAAAAATATCCTGAATTATGATTCACTTTTTGTCCTGACTCATTTCAAGGGTCATACCAAGGGCGGCTTCGGCGGCTCGGACAAAAACATCGGCATCGGCTGCGCAGACGGTCGTATCGGAAAAGCAAAGATCCACACCACCCCCGGTTCCGACGATACGTGGGATATTTCCGACGAGGAATTTATGGAGAGAATGACCGAGTCCGCAAAGGCGGTAAAGGATCATTTCGGCGATAAGATCTGCTTTGTAAACGTTATGAGAAATATGTCGGTATCCTGTGACTGCGAGGGCGTGGAAGCAGCGCCCGTAGTTACTCCCAATGTGGGGATCCTGGCATCTTTGGATATACTTGCAGTGGATCAGGCTTGTGTGGATCTTGTTTACGCCCTTAAGGACGAGGACAAAAAAGATCTTGTGGAGCGTATCGAATCCCGCCACGGACTGAGACAGCTCACCTATATGAAGGAGCTGAAAATGGGCAACGATAAATACAAGCTGATCGACATTGACGATATTGAAAACGGAGACAAGGAAATAACCTTGCAGGAGGCTGTAAAGAACGTTGTTCCCTTCTCTCCCGATAATCAGGTTTAAGCAGAAAGGACTAATATGAAGAAAACCGTTAAAAATCTTACATTAGCGGCAATGTTTATGGCAATAGGCATGGTACTGCCCTTTCTCACAGGGCAGATACCGCAGATAGGCAATATGCTGCTGCCTATGCACATTCCCGTGCTGCTATGCGGACTTATCTGCGGCTGGCAGTACGGCGCGGCGGTGGGCTTTGTGCTGCCCCTGCTCCGCTCGGCTATGTTCGGAATACCTGTGTTTTTCCCTACCGCTACATCTATGGCTTTTGAGCTGATGACCTACGGACTTGCAGTGGGATTGCTTTACCAAATTTCGCGGTGGCAGTGCGTTGTTGCGCTTTACCGCTGTCTGATACTTGCCATGATCGCAGGACGCGCAGTCTGGGGCATTGTTCAGTTTATTCAGGTAGGCGTTTTCGGAGAGGGATTTACTTTGAAAATGTTTATGGCAGGGGCTTTCCTTAATGCCATTCCCGGAATTGTTTTACAGCTCATACTTATTCCCGCAATAATGGTGGCTCTTGACCGTACAGGGCTGGTACACTTCCGCAAACACAAGAAGGTGACCTGACAGCACGGGAAATTCCCCCAAAAACAGGATAACCGCCTGACAAGTGCAGGTAATTCTCCAAAAAGAAAGGATCAGGAGATGCAAGAGATCGCTGACAAGATAATAAACAGCATTCCCAAAAAGGTTTTCGGGGAAAACAGTTCCCGTCCTTTTCTTATCGCTGTTGACGGAAGGTGTGCCGCAGGGAAATCCACCCTTGCCGCCATGCTCGGTCAGCGGCTGAAATGCAGCGTTTTTCATGCTGACGATTTCTTTTTGCAATCGCACCAGCGCACCGAGGAACGGCTCGCCGAACCCGGGGGGAATATGGATAGGGAGAGGCTTGCACAGGAGGTTCTGAAACCTTTATGCAAGGGAGAAAATGTTTTGTACCACCCTTTTGACTGTCATACTATGGACTTTTCCGCCGCTGTGGAAATTCCCTTTGGGAAAATTGCGGTGATAGAGGGTTCTTATTGCTGCCACCACGACCTTTGGGAATTTTATGATCTGCATATTTTTTTGAGCGTGTCGGAGGAGGAACAGCTTAGGCGGATCCAAATAAGAAATGGAGCTGATCTTGTGATGTTCAGAAATAGGTGGATCCCTTTGGAGGAAAAGTATTTCGGGGCGTTTGGGATAAGGGAGAAGTGCGAGTTGGTGTTTGAGACAGACGGAAGAACATTATAATATTATAAGTATTATAAAGGGGCTGTGAAAAAGCAGCCCCTGTTTTTTGTTCTTGGGGAACTGTGTGAACGGAGATCTGCTTAATACCGGGGCTTGTTTGAAAAAAAGAGGAAGTGATCTCAGCTTATATAAAAAGTCAAAAGTTATAAATTTTGGAGGGAAAAAAGGCTTGGAGAAAAACCGTCAGGTTTTTTCTCCAAATTGAGATCGTAGCCTAAAAATCGAGTCAGAGCCTTGCTCTGCCCGATTTTTGTTTTTGGCGGCTTTGCCGCCAAAAACGGCATCAGCTTGTAGAAAATCCGATCAACGGGAGGTTTTTCTACAAGTCGGTGAACTTTTTACCGCTTTTTAGTACAATACGCGCAAACCGTTTCTGCAAGCCATTCTATTCGCTCTTGCAAAATCCTCGGAAATATGCTATAATGTTCGTAATATTCGTGCCGCGCAAAAAGACGCCGCATAAAATAGTATTACAATATAGTATTTCAATATAGCATATAGAAATCTGCAACGATTGGAGTATTGTTTTATATGAAACAGTTTAAATTTGAGTATAACGGCTCAGAGGATCTTGCCCAAAAGCTTTTGGAGTTCAAGACCCGATGCTCGGATACCGAAAAAAGGGTCTTTCAGATATACACCGAGGATCTTGACCCCGAAAAGATCGCAGAAGTAAGCGATACTGTGGAACGTGTTTTCCCCAATGATATGTACTTCGGCTGTTCCACCAGCGGAAACATCGTCGACTGTCAGCTTGCGGGAACTATATCCGTTGTCTGCACCGTATTTGAGCGTGAAACTACGCAGTTCAGGATCTTCCAATATGACACTTCAAAAATGTCCGTAGACGAGATCGCCGCGGATATTGTGGAACAGTCAAAGCTCAACCCGTGGGTAAAGGGCATCGAGATGTACTTCACTATCCCCCAATGCTCTACAACCCGGTTTTGCGCGGGCTTAAAGGACGTTGCCCCCGATGTACAGATATTCGGTGCGGTAGCCTGCAGCGACGACATCACCAGCGACGACTCCTGCTTATTTTCAAAAGGAAACGGCTATTCCGAAAATGCAATTCTTGTTGTTTTTTACGGCGGCGAGGATTTTTATGTGGAGTCTATCAACCTCACAGGCTGGAAGCCCCTTGGGAGAAAATTTATCGTTACCAAGTCCAATGGTTCCGTACTTTACGAGCTGGACGGCATTCCCGCTTACCGCGTGTACAAAAAGTACCTTAACATAAAAAATGACGAGAACTTCTTCTATAATACTCTCGAATTCCCCCTGTTTTACGAGCATAACGACACCACTATCCTGAGAACGCCCGTATCCAGCAACGAGGACGATTCCATAACCATGAGTTCAGATATTGACGTTGGATCGGTAGTGCGCGTTTCCTACGGCGACCCTGCGACTATTGTTGAGAGCATCAAGCAGGACAGCCTTAAAATTGCGGAATTCTGCCCCAACGTTATACATATCTTCTCCTGCGCCGCCCGACGCGCTTTCTGGGGAGATAAGGAGCCTACCTTTGAGATATATCCTTTGAGCGGCATTGCGCCCACCGTAGGTTTCTTCTCTCACGGAGAATTTATCCGCGCAAAGGAAAATCTCAATCAGCACAACGTTACCCTTGTATTTGCGGCAATGCGCGAGGGCAGAAAGAGAAATTTCGAGGTAAAGACCGTCCCTATGGACGAAAACTTGCAGTCAAAGGTACCTGTTGTATCACGTATGGCGACCTTTATCAGCGTCGTTGCACAAGAGCTGGAGGATACCAACCAGAAGCTGGAGATGATGAATGAAAAGCTCAGAGTGGCAGCCATTGTAGACGGACTTACGGGACTTTACAACCGTAAGGAGATCCAGTCACGCATCTCAAAGAGCCTTGAAAAGGTCAAGGACGAGAAATTCTCCCTTATTATGCTTGATATAGACAACTTCAAGCAAGTAAACGACACCTATGGACACCAGGAGGGCGACAACGTTATTATCGCCTTGGCGAATATTCTCAACAGCAAGGATAAAGCCTATGCGGGCTCTTCCTCCGCAGGACGGTGGGGCGGAGAGGAATTTATGATGCTGCTCAACAACACCGACGTTTCCTCTGCGGCGCTTATTGCGGATCTTATACGTCAGTGCTTTGCCCATATCACCTTCCCTCTTGCGCGTAAGCAGACTATAAGCATCGGCGTTACACAGGCAAAGGCGGACGACACCGCTGACAGCCTCTGCACACGCGTTGATACTGCGCTTTATGAGGCTAAGAGAACGGGTAAAAATAAAGTCATTGTTTTCTAAACTTACAACAATAGATAAAAATTATGGGGCTGTAAATAAATAGCCCCTGATTTTATTTCAAATTACATTTCTTCAATAATATTCACCCGTCAAGAAAGCAAGGGGTAATTTTTACCAAAGGAAAGGATAAACGCATGCCCTATATAATAACCGCCCTCGCTGCTGCCCTGGCAGGCATCGGCACAGGTCTTGCAGGACTGTCTGCTGCCACCGCTATGGTTCCCATACTTATCGTGCTTTGCCCTGTATTTGGCGGTGAACACGGCGCTTTTGCAGCCACCGCCATTGCTCTTGCAAGCGATATTTTGGGCTCTGCCGTTACTTCCTTTGTGTATGCCAAAAACAAAAAGATCGATCTTAAACACGGCTGGGTATTGCTGACTTGCATTATTGCAATGTGTACCGTTGGTTCGGCGGCAGCGTATTTTACGCATCAGACCGTGCTTGGGGGATTTTCACTTTTTCTTTGCGTGGCTATCGGGATACGCTTTCTTGTTAAGCCCGAAGCAAAGGAACGCCCCCAAAAGAGCGGCATTGTAAAGCTCAGCGCAAAGGAGATAGCTGTATCGCTGTTTTTTGGACTGACCATCGGTTTCGGCACAGGCTTTTTCGGCTCGGGCGGGGGTATGATGATGCTGATCGTCCTTACTGCCATGCTGGGCTACGACCGCAGGACGGCGGTGGGTACCTCTACTTTTATTATGACCTTTACCGCGCTTATCGCTTCAGTGAGCCACATTATGATAGAGCCTGCCATTCTCCTTGAATGCTGGGACTATCTGCTGATATCCATAGTTACCGCCACTGTCTTTTCCATTGTCAGCGCGCAGTTTGCCAATAAGGTCAGCGGTAAGGTGGTGGGATATGTCACAGGGGCGGTCTTGCTTGCGCTTGGGCTGTCTATGATAGTGATAAACTTTCTTAACGGCTGAATTTTTTAAATGCGCTGATCAAAATTGCACCGATATACAAAACACCGCCTTGCTTTCGGGATAGCCCTAAGCTTGGCGGTATTATTTTTCGTTCATAAATATATAATACTAATATGCATTTAAAAAGTAGACAGGCTGCTTTTTAAATGCACTGCCGCAATAGCGGCAGCTCAAGGGAGCATAGCTCCCTTGGGTATTGTATTGAACGTACATACCCACCGCCGCTGGCGGTTCCTTCGGCAAAGCCGAAGGATTTTGACAGTAGATTTTATCTACTGTCAAAATGGGTATTAGTATAAAAATTACAGCTTGCAGAAAACCGTTCAACAGGGGTTTTCTGCAAGCTGAAAAATTATTCTTCCTGTTCCTCTTCTTCGGGAGCTTTCTCGGAGATCCTCACATCGGCCTTGTAATCTCCGTTGATCCAGATCTTTGTCCTCTGCCCCGCAATACGCAGGGTAACGGTGACATTCTTGACACCCTCGCCCGAATTTACGCCTAAAAGATTCACGGTTCCGCTTATATCGTCCGGTGTAAGGTTGTAAAGCAGATTTGAGGGGCCTATGACGGTAACGGTGAGCTGGCTTGTTACAAAGCTGTAGTCAAAAGCAGAATCGCCGTTGAGGAAAGAGAATCCTTCGGTGGAAACGATAAAGTCTCTCTTTGCATAATCGTCGGGATCGTTAAAGTTTATCTGCGCCACTGCCACGTTGGAAAGGTTTCTGTAGCCCTCGGAAAGGGAGATAGGCAGCTTTATTCCCACCTGCAGATCGCGGGCGGTTATATTGGCTAAATTTATTTCGTCTACATCTATGCGCTCAAGATTGTTTATGCTAAGATCGTCCGCAGGGGCAGCAATAGTTATCTCGTTGGGATAAACCGTATAGGTCAGACTGCTGCTGTCGAAGTTGGAGGGGTAAACGATAGAAACGTTGAGAGGCAGAGTCTTGACGCGGTACAGCGGGATCGTCACGGAATAGTTGTTGGATTCATATTCCAGCTTGGGATCGTCTATCTTGGTGCCGTTGCTGTCATAAAGGCTCACGGTGCCGCTAAGTCGGGTGGTCTGGGTGAGAATGTCGGTGTAGATCGGCTCTATGACGGCTCTTGCCACCGAGCTTACAAGGGATTCTTCCCCGCTTACATTTATAGATGAGGTGGAAAGGGTTATCTCTTCAGTCTGTATCTGGAGATCCTCCGCGATCTGCAGATTGTTGGTGTTGACTTCAAGAGTTATGTCCTTTGAGATCCTGCGTTCAACGGTGACAGTGGCTGTAAGGCCTTCGGAAACTATATCATAATCGTCGCTGGGCTGAACCTTGCTCAATTCAACATTGACGGTATGTACTCCCGGAGAGGTGATGCCCGACAGATCCAGCTTTGCCACAAAGTCCTTTGCCTCAAGGTTGCCGATAACATAGCGCTTGCCCTGGAGCTGAACGGTGACTTCCTTGCTGAAATCGGTTATATTGAGATTTTCCTTCTGCATATAGGCGGTAGGCTCAGCGGAAACGCTCACTCCGTCAATATGATCGTACACGTTTGGGAAAGCCTGTATAGATACCGCAAACCATATCACTATGGCGCAGACTACCGACAGAATAACGGTTTTAAGCTCCTTTTTAAAGAAAGAACCCAATCTTTTCAAAAAGTTTTTCATTTAAATTTCGACCTTTTTTCTATTTCTTAACGGTTTCTTTAACGGTTTCTTTTTGCTTTTTGTTTTTGCCCGAAGCTGATTTTTTTGGTTTTTTGGGATTTTCGGGAGCGGCTTTGATAAGCTGTTCCGTGAGATATTTCCTTAAGGTAACTCCCGAGAAATTCCTCGTCAGCTTGCCGTCCTCGGCTATGGAAATTACCCCCGTTTCCTCGGAAACTACTATTACTATTGCGTCGGAAACCTCGCTGATACCGATAGCGGCGCGGTGTCTCGTTCCCAATTCCTTTGGTACAAGCTCTTCCTTGGCAGGCTTTGGCAGATAGCAGGCGGCAGCGTGAATAAGTCCGTCTCTCATTATTACTGCGCCGTCATGGAGAGGGGTGTTTGGTACAAAAATATTTCCGAAAAGCTCTGCGCTGGGTACAGCGTTGATCAATGTTCCCGTTTCGATCTGCTCGCCGAGCTTGGTCTGACGCTCAATAACTATAAGGGCGCCTGTCATTGAGCGGGAAAGGTTCTCGCAGGCTTTTGCTATGCTGTTTATGGCGGCGGTGTTTTTTCTGTTCAGCTCGTCGGAAACGCCCTCTAAAAAGGGGATCCGCTTTGACATTTTCGTTCTGCCCACTCTCTCTAAAATTCTTCTGAGTTCGGGCTGGAACATTACGATTATCGCCAACAGTCCTATGTTAAAGAAGGTCTGGGCGATAATTCCCATTACCTTGAACTGTAGCTGCTCTAAGAAAAACAGCAGCACGGAGAGAAAGACGATACCCTTGATAAGCTGCTCAGCCCGAGTTTCCCTCATGAGCTTTATGCAGAAAAACATAATTACCGAAAGAAAGATTATATCGAAAATATCAATAAGAGTTATATAACTCAATACGCTTTTGATGTTGTCCCAGATATCTGTCAGATAGGCAACCACATAAACACCTACTTTATTTTACCGCTTTTGTAGCGTTATTAGCTCATAATAATTTTAACACATTGAAATGAGAATTGCAAGATGTATTTATATTATTTTATTTACAATTTTTGCAATTTAGGATCATAATTGCTTTTTTGATTTGGATTTGGTATAATAAGTATAGAGTTAAAATTTGGAAATGGAGAATAATATTGGAAAAAAGAATAATCAGCGTCCTTATCGGACTTGCGGGAGCCTGCAACAACGGCGCTGCCACCAAAAACACCGACCCTCTGCTGATAAAAGCGCTGGCGTTTGAGCCTGCGTCAGACTGTGATCCCGAAATTGAAAGGCTTATAGAAGAAATACGGGCTGAGAAAAATATAGTTTCTCCCGGCTGCGCTGTCTGCGCTTCTCCCTGCGGAAATACCTCGGATTACGATCTCAGCCGCCTTGACGGCGCGCCTGAGGAAATACGCTGTATAAAAGAGGAAATACTTGCAGAGCTCCACAGAATTTCCAAAGAAGTTGAGGAGCTTTACGATAAAGACATTGAACTGCTGTACAAAGCACTGTCCTATGTAAGCTACGATTTAGAGAAAGAGCCTTTGGAAAGTCTTTTGAATGAGCTGAAAAAAATAAAAGGAGCTTAAAATGATAAGAAGATAATCAGGATCGATGAAAAAAAGTGCAATGGCTGCGGAGCCTGCGCCGACGCCTGTCACGAGGGCGCCATTGAAATGGTAAACGGAAAAGCCAAGCTCACCAAGGAAAACTACTGCGACGGTCTGGGCGACTGCCTGCCCAACTGTCCCACGGGCGCAATCACCTTTGAGGAAAGAGAAGCCCCCGCTTATGACGAAGCCGCCGTTGCTGCCGCAAAGCAGCGCAAAAAGGAAAGCAGTACTCCCTGCAGCTGCCCCGGAGCAGCTCCCCAAACCCTTATATCCGAAAAGAAGCCCGAAAGCTCCGGCTCCGTACTTATCGGCTCACAGCTTGCGCAGTGGCCTTGTCAGATCAAACTGGCACCTTTATCCGCACCTTATTTCAATGGCGCTTCCCTGCTGATAGCTGCCGACTGCACCGCTTACGCCTACGCTGATTTCCATGATAAATTCATGAAAGGCAAGGTCACACTTATAGGCTGCCCCAAGCTGGATGCGGTGGATTACAGCGAAAAGCTGACAGAGATATTCAGCATCAACAATATCAGCGATGTGACTGTTCTGCGTATGGAGGTCCCCTGCTGCGGAGGGCTTGAAATGGCTGTCAGGAAGGCTTTGCAGAACAGCGGAAAGGATATACCCTGCAGCGTCGCCACTATAAGCGTAAAGGGAGAAATTGTCGGATAGGCATTCCCAAAAGCTGCAAAATATGTTTTAAACGCTAAATTTATATAAAAATAAGAAAGTCGGTGATATTATGAATAAAATTTTTGAAATAAAAGACAATTTCTATCTTGACGGCAAGCCCTTTCAGATAATTTCGGGCTCTATCCACTATTTCCGCACCGTCCCCGAATACTGGAGAGACCGCCTTGAAAAGCTTGTAAATATGGGCTGTAATACCGTTGAGACTTATATCCCTTGGAATTTTCACGAGCCTCAAAAGGGGGAATTTTTGTGGGACGGAATGAGGGATATTTGCGGATTTATTGAAATTGCAAAGGAACTGGGGCTGTATATGATGATACGTCCCTCTCCCTACATCTGCTCCGAGTGGGAATTCGGCGGTCTGCCCGCGTGGCTTTTGAAGGACAGGAATATGCGGCTGCGGTGCTGCTATAAGCCCTATCTTGACGCGGTGAGAGATTATTACAGTGTGCTTATCCCAAAGATAGCGCCTTATCAGATCACCAATGGCGGCAATATCATTTTATTCCAGATAGAAAACGAGTACGGTTATTATGGCAACGACACCGCTTATCTTGAATTCTTGCGCGATACGATGCGGGAGTTTGGTATCAACGTTCCCTTTGTGACCTCGGACGGACCCTGGAATGAGCCTGTTTTTAAGTCTGGGCTTGTGGAAGGGGTGCTTCCTACGGGAAACTTCGGTTCTGCCGCAGACTGGCAGTTCGGGCAGATGAAAAAGTTTATCGGGAATGACAAGCCCTTGATGTGCATGGAATTCTGGAACGGCTGGTTTGACGCCTGGGGAGAGGAGCATCATGTAACTCCCCCCGAAAAAGCTAATGCAGAGCTTGAGGAGCTTTTAAAGCAGGGCAGCCTTAATTTCTATATGTTCGAGGGCGGCACCAGCTTTGGCTTTATGAGCGGAAGAAACAGCGGGAATAAGACCGCAGATGTGACCTCCTACGACTATGACGCTCCCCTGACTGAGGACGGACAGATCACTGAAAAGTACAGGCTTTTCAAAGAGACTATCTCAAAATATCAGCCTGTCCGCGAGATAGCTTTGACTACCGATATAAAAAGGAAAAGCTACGGCAAGATAATATGTTCGGGAAAGGCGGATCTGTTTTCCGTGCTTGAAAAGATCTCAGATCCCGTAAGCTCCCCCTACCCTCTGACAATGGAGGATATAGGGCAGAATTACGGATATATTCTGTACCGCCTTAAGATCAGAGATATTGAAACTGTAAAAGAGATACAGCTTGAAAATGCCGCCGACAGGGTGCAGTGCTATCATAACAGCGAGTATTTGTATACTGCTTTCGGAGATAACATTCACGAAAAATTTGAATTATCCCAAGGTGAGGATATTCCCAAAAAAGCAGGCGGAATTATTGACCTGCTTTGTGAAAATATCGGGCGTGAAAATTTCGGCACGGGACTTGAAACACAGCGCAAGGGCATTTTAGGAGGGGTGAAGATCAACGATCACCGTCATTACGGCTTTGAGATATTTCCATTGCCGCTTGACGAGGTTCAGCTTGAAAAGATCGTTTTTGACCAAAACTGTTCGTGTGATACTCCCGCTTTTTACAGATTTGATTTTGAGGTTCAGGAGCCTTGTGACACTTTTCTTGACACAGAGGGCTTCGGCAAGGGCTGCGCTTTTATCAACGGTTTTAATTTAGGGCGATTCTGGGAGATAGGACCGCAGAAACGACTGTATGTCCCCGCGCCGCTTCTCAAAAAAGGGAAAAACACCGTTATCCTTTTTGAGACAGAGGGTAAGAGCGCCAGCAGTATCACTCTTTCCGACACACCCTTGCTGGGATAATGTTCTTAGGTAATGAGAATGAATGATTTTTGGTTCTTTTGCTTATTCCGGGAGTAACGGAACGGCTCAATCTGCATAGATTTAACGAAAACCGCCTGCTTGAACACAGTTTTTTAAGCTTGCCAGACGGGATCGTGTGATCATGAAAGCGATATGTTTTCGCTTAATGACACCTAAATAACAGATTATTATGTAAACTTATACTCCAAAATATCCCGACCAAGCAACGGTAAAACGCCGCTTGACCGGGATACTTTTTTGTATATTCAGAGTTTTTGCCCCTTTTTATGAAAAGATATACCTTATACAGCTCATTCCGAAGCAAGTGAAAACGTAACACTAACATCACCCTTACCAAGAATGCTCTGCAATTCGCTCTTTGTAACACCGTTTATTTTTCCCAACCGGGTAAGGCTCCAGGAATTTGTGTCGTAATAAATGGTGATGATATTACCCTGATACAGTATCAGATCCCCTGCGTCGGTGTTGATCGATTGGTTGTTCTGCGGCAGTTTTTCAGGGAGAGCGGCTGTCTTTTCCATGCCGCCGTAGTCACTCATATTAAGTGTTAGGTCGCCTTTTGAAAGCAGCTCCTTCAGCGCTTCTGCGGAGGAATTGTTTTCAAGGGTGGCTGTGAGGGTCTTGTCGCCTATCTGAATGGTAATCATATTGTTATTCTCCTTTTCTTCCTCGGGTCCCTGTGTCTGTGGAACATCTCGGGACTCTGTAACGTTCTCGGTCTGTGAATCGTTGTCCAATTGCGAGTTATCCGCTGTCTGTGAGCCGTTTTCTGTTTGTGAACTGTTGTCGGTCTGTGGAACATTATCATTTTTCGCAGAGGTCTGCCCTGTTGTTGTCATTGAGGGCT
>JAAVIE010000072.1 GCA_014799325.1 Oscillospiraceae bacterium | reverse complement strand
TGGAGACCCGCTTTTAAGGAAAGTTGGCGGTAATTTACTGATTTAAAAAGAATTTCAAAATTCCCGAAATACAGCTCAATGGCGCAAGCGCCAAGAGCTGTATTTCGGGAACCAGACAAAATTTTCGTTGAAAATTTTGTCTTTTTTGAAATTCGTGCTATCAGAGCAGTTGTGAGAGTGGTAGCCCGCATTTTATAACTTGTGCTATCAAAGCAGTTGTGAGAGTGGAAACCCGCCTTTAAGGAAACAAGTGATAATTTTTCACCACTTTTAGAGACGTTGCACTAATTTTTTGTTATATCAGAAAACTCTACTTCTTCAAAGCCTCTCTTATCCTCCCAATCTCCTTCCCCCGATTATCCCACCAATCCATAGACCACACTCTCAATATCTCCCAGCCCAGCCCGTTAAGCACACTGATCTGAGCGATCTCCCTATCCCTCGCAGTCTTAGCGCTTCCATAGCTATCACCGTCCAACAAAATACCCAAAATATACTTTTCGGGATCTTCGGGATCCACAACACCAATATCAATTTTATATTCCGAATGTCCAACAGACAGATCGCTGTCAAATCCCATTTCCTTCAGCTCTCTGCAAATAGCCTTGGCCACATTCTCCTTGGTACCCTTAGCCCTCTGCGCCGCATACTCGCTGACAGCCAAAGGCTTGCCCGAAGCATACTCTAAAAACGCCTTCAGAGCCGCCGCGCCCTCCGCGCTTGTCCTTGACAAATTGATCATATCCGCAGTAAGAGTGGAGAAAATCATCATCTCACACCGCGCACGAGATACCGCAACATTAAGCCTGCGCCAGCCTCCCTCACGGTTAAGCGGACCGAAATTCATATAAACATTACCGTCCTTGTCAGGACCATATCCCACCGAGAACAGAATAACATCACGCTCATCGCCCTGCACGTTTTCCAGATTCTTCACAAAAACAGGCTCCTCCGCGTTAAAAGCCCAATGCTCCAATTCGCTATCCGTCTTGCAAGCCTCATTCAAAAGATCCTCGATCAAGGTCTGCTGAGAAATATTAAAGGTAACAACACCCACGCTGTTCTTTGCCAGCTCCTCATTATGACAGCGCCGCTTCAATTCCTCCACAACAGCCTCCGCTTCGGCTCTGTTCTGCCGTGTCTTTCCGCGGTCAAACACGCCGTCCACCTGCACCAAATTGACCTTAGACTCTCTATCATTGACCGAGGGGAAAGTAAACAGCCTGTTCTCATAAAAACGACTGTTGCTAAAGGCAATAAGGCTCTCATGACGGCTCCTGTAATGCCACAGCAAATGTGTCTGCGGCATATTAAGCGCAAGACAGTCGTCCAAAATGCTCTCCAGATCCTCCGTCTCTAAATTCTCCTCATCGGTACTATTTGTTGAGAAGAATGAAGTAGGCGGCATCTGCTTGGGATCGCCCACGATAACGGCGTCCTTGCCTCTCGCCAGCACACCCACCGCCTTGCAGGTAGTAAGTTGTGAAGCCTCATCAAACACCACAATATCAAAAGGCTCACGGTGAGGATCCAGATACTGCGCCGCTGAAATAGGGCTCATAAGCATACAGGGACACAGTCTCGGAATAAGAGTAGGCAGCCTTTCAAACATCTTGCGAATGCTGACCCCGCGTCCTCCGCTCTTTATCATCTTCTGCAAAGCGGCAATTTCCTCATTGGCAGCAGCCTCTCTCGAAAAATCGGGCAGCCGCGCCGCCAGCCGACAGAATATCTCCTCCTTGGAAAGATCCATAATATCGCTGTCCAGCTTTTTCAGATCCTCAATACGCTGATTGAACACAGCTCCCGAGAATCCGCTCAATACCTTATCATCATCAATGGCAGTATTTATTATATTGAGCAAAAGCGCCTTCTTATAAGCGGGAAAGACCTCATTCTCCGCCATACCGCCCCTGTACTCCCGAACAACAGCGGAAAGCCCCTTTGCCTCCGCTTCCCTTGCAGCGGCATTAAAAGCGATCTGCTCTTTCAGACCGTCAATGCTCTCAGAAATTCCACTGCAAAGCTTGTTTTCTCTCAACAGCCAGTTTTCATTATTGCTATTATCGCTATTATCAATATCCGACATCTGCAAAACAGCATACAGCTCGGTCTTTGCCGCTTCAACGGCATTATATCTTTCCGCGAACCTCTCTGCCAGCCCAATGACTTCACCGCCCTGAAAAACAGCCCCTCTCCTCTCTTCGGTAATTCCTTTCTGAGAAAGAGCATGACAGCTTTCCTTTGCCGCTTTAGCCAGACGGCTGACCTTGCTCCAATCGGTACGTTCTCCCTGATACAATTCCCCGAGAGAGCTTCCGATCTGCCCAAACAGCCCTTCCGCCTTAGACTTTTCTGACTGATAATCACAAAGCCTGTTGATATGATGTAACAAAGCCGTCTTATCCAAAGGCACCTTGGAAAACAACCCGATCCTTTTCGTCAGAGAATTCAGCCCCAGCGCTTTCGGCAATGCCCACTTAGCATTAACAGCGTTATACTCATTCAGAAGTCCGTTTCCGTCCTGCTGCAAAAAAGTTGGGTTAAAGCTTTGCAGCAGCTCCTTTTCCCTCTCTGCCGCAAAGCCAAAATGCGCCGCAGCCTCTTCCATCTGAGTAAACACAAAGGAAGCATTCTGCACAGTGCGCCAGCTCACAGGGAACTGATCCCACACTGCCAGCTGTTTCGCAGTATCAGCCAATCTCCTCTCCTCGTCAAAGCTTTTGGGAGCATCAAAACCCAACGCCCCCAACAGCTTCTCCTGCAAAGGCATAAGCTCATTCAAAGCCCTTCTGTAGCTGTCAATTTTCTCCGGAACAACACTCTTTAACTGCTGCGAATACTCACACAGCCCCACATTGCCCAAAGCCGCCAAAGCATGCTCCGAACCGTTAACGCCCTTAACTGCAGTCCCTGCCGCAGTAAGCCTGTTTACGACCCGATCCAATTCCTCAATATCCGCCGACGACAGCTTGCCTGTAAAATCGCTTGAAAAAGCTGCCATATCGCGGGCATTTCTATAGTCCTCATACTCGTTTATCAGCTGAAACAGAGTGCTTCCGCATTTCAGAGGCGCATGCAGTCTCTCTCCATAGGCGTTCAGTTCTTCACGAACCTTACGGATCTGCTCCGCCTTTTCCTTATACCTGCTTGGAGAAGAACCCTTAACGACCTCGCTTGCGATCCTCAGCTGCTCTAAAACCTCTTTCTTACGCGCTTTGTTGGAATGCAGCTCCAGGCAAAAAGCCCCAATACCGATCTTATCCAATCTTTTCTGAACAACCTCCAAAGCCGCCATTTTCTCCGCAGCAAACAGCACAGACTTACCCTCCGCCAGCGCGTTAGCGATAAGCGAAGTAATAGTCTGTGACTTGCCCGTACCCGGAGGTCCATGCAAAACAAAGCTCTTTCCCTCACAGGCGCTGCGAATGGCAAACAGCTGCGAAGCGTCCGCCGCCATAGGCATCAGCACGCCGCTTTCCTCAACCTTATCCCCCGCTTCAAGGGGCTCCGCTTCCCATGACAGCCGACCGTCGATCAGACTCTTGACGATCTTATTCTTGGAAAGATCATCGGAGCGATTCCTTATATCGTTCCACATAACAAACTGTGAGAAAGAGAAAATACCCAAATAAGCGGACTCCAGCACGTCCCACCGCGCCTGTCCCATAACAGCCTTTCTGAGAACGGCAAAAACCGTCCTCATATCGATCCCATGCTCATCAAGGGGCAGCGGATCCAGCCCTGTAACAGTGATCCCGAAATCCTGCTTAAGCTTCTCCAGCATGGTAATATTCATCTGCGCCTCATCGTCCCGCAGCCTGATAACATACCCCTTTAAAGCGGATTTACGCACGATCTCCACAGGCAAAAGCACAATAGGCGCATACCTCGGCTTAGGGCTTTTCCCCGTCTCGAACCACCTCAAAAGCCCCATAGCAAGATAAAGGGTATTGGCCCCATTCTCCTCCATAGCCGTCTTGGAAGTACGGTAAAGGCTGGTAATAAGCTTAGCAAGCTCCCCCTCGGTATGCACTGATCTAAGCCGCTTATTGGAAAACTCCGACTTGATAAGCTCCCCCACAGCCCCAAGCACACCGATATTCTCAAAATCGACCTCACCCTCGGGCTTCCACTCCTCGGGCTTAGGCATGATCATAAACTCCTCGCCGTCTGCCAGCGCATCTTCAAGATCCCCAAGAGAAGTGGTTAGGATAGGCACCACAGTTCGAGACAGCCGCAAATTGATAAGGGGATTACGCAGTCCAAGATCAAGCAGCTTCCTCTCCCACTGCGCCTTTTTAGACATCGGCGCAGCCTCGGCACCCTCAACCACTTCCACAGTTTCCCCAAGAACCTTAGGCACATTCTGAGCCGCGTCGGTATCGCCCAATTCCGCAAAATTCACCTCATACTCGCCCTTAGCGTTCCTGATCCTCAAAGGCAAAGGACGTATCCCACTGAGCCTTGCCCTGGACACATCAATAATACACTCTGCAGCATTTATGCCGCACAGCTCCGATTCTCCCGTCTCCATAGCCTTATCAAAGGAAACATTCTTCCCTGCATTAAGGGAAGTAGTCTCCACCACAGCGATCTCATTGATACCGCCCCCAAGCCTTTTGGTGATAAGAGAAGTATCGTCCTGCACAGCGTCGGGGAAGGTAAGATCCTCAAGCCACAGCCCCGTAAAAATATGCCCCTCGGTAAGCACAAGCAAAGGGTGCAGTCCCACCGCTTCCAGACAAGCGGAATAAAACAAGGTCATATCAAGACAGTTACCGATCTTCTGCTCCATGACCGCGTCACAAAGTCTCACCCTCTGCCCCAGCGCCTCATAGCTTGCGGGCGCCTCGGCATAAACAATATTCATCTGCTTAATAACAGCATAAAGCGCTGCCGCCTGTTTAACCACTCTGTTAGGATCCTTAGACTGATAAGCGTCAAAGGAAGGATCACCCGTCCACTCCTTCAGCAGCCCTGCAGCCTTAGTAATAACAGCAGGTATCTGCGGATTATTGGGCGTAATAAAAGCGCACAATAATTCGGGATAAAACGCGCTTCCATGCCACTGATCAAAAGCAAGCACACTGATCTCCTTAACTTCCTCGGCAACAGTGACCCCACCCACCGAAAGAGTAAAGGTAAGAGCGGCATTGACCCTCTCGGACAACCCCGCAAGATAATTCACATCAATAACAGGCTTTATATCTTTAATACCCAGATCGCAGTTTTCGGGAATAAAATCAAGCTGCTTAGTAAAAGGCTTAAAAAATTCGGGATCAGCCGAAACAGTTAGACAAGCCCCCTCCACCGCCTGCTCTCCCCCGCTGACGGTAAGTGAAAGAATAAAACTCTTTCCGTTATTATGTAAAGCGAGATTGACAAAAGGCAGCGTTTCAGCGCTTATCTTCAACCCCTTAGGCAATTGGTTTTCAGCAGTATCAGAATTTTCTTCGGATAAAACATTTTCGTTCAGGTTTTCCATTGCGGATTTTCCTCCCGTTAAGACAAATTTTGACTTTTCTTTATTGTAACATATTATGGTGGAAATGTAAATAAAAACAGTGCCTGTTTTGCGGCACTGTTTTCAAAAGCTCTATTCATAAATTACCCTTAATATTTTGACCTCCATATAAAAAGCGAGAAAGGTAAACTCAGCTTGTATAAAAAGCCCAAAGTTATAAATTTCGGAGGGAAAAGAGGCTTGGAGAAAAACCGTCAGGGTTTTTCTCCAAATTGAGATCATAGCCTAAAAATCGAGTCATAGCTTTGCTATGACCGATTTTTGTTTTTGACGGCTTTGCCGTCAAAAACGGCGTCAGCTTGTAGGAAAACCGACCAGCGGGAGGTTTTTCTACAAGCTGGGTAAACTGTTTTTGTTTTCTCGTCCGCCAGATAGAATATCAAAAAGTTTCCAACCACTGCAAAACGATAGCCCTGTTTTGCTATTTTGCTGTCATGATGTTTAGGATAAAGAAAAGGATTATCCTTTAACTGAGAAAAAATGCCGGAGATCTTATCCATGAGGTTTTTGGCAGCGATCGTGTTATCCGGCCTTTTAGAAATATAATTTAATGCTTCATCTAAGTCCTTTTCAAACTCCTCTGTTATTATTAAATTAAATTCCATACTTCTCTCTCAATCTATCCATAACATCTTCTGCATCACAAACCTTGCCCTCCTCAATATTTTTCTCTGCTTGACAGAGCTTTTGACGCAGGTCCTCCATATCCTTTACAATAAGTCTGTCGGACATGGGCAGCTTTACTTCAAAGGGCAATCCTCCTGTCAGATCCACCTGACAAAGAAACATATTAACGGCTTCGGAAATAGAAATACCCAATCTGTTCAATATCTCCTCAGCGTTTAATTTTACCGTTTCATTTACTCTTATATGCAGAGTTTCGGTTTTTGCCATGATCATCACCTTTCCTTTCTGATTATATTGTATCACATTTCAAATACAAAATCTATACATTTTAACAAAAAATCAGCCATTGTAATTCACCTTTCCTCTATGCTATATTAAAAATAAAAACCAAAAAAGGAGGAAAAAATGAACGAAAAGCAAAAGAAATTCTGCGACGAATACCTGACCGACTTCAACCAAACCGCCGCAGCCATAAGAGCGGGCTATTCAAAAAAATCAGCCGCAAACACAGGGGCAAGGATCCTAAAAATGCCCGAAGCAAAAGACTACATCAACAAAAAGCTGACCAAGATCAGCAGCAAAAAAACCGCCCAAGCGGAAGAGGTAATAGAATACCTGACAGCAGTAATGCGCGGCGAAAAATGGGGCAAAGCCAACATACCAAAAGGCGAAAGTCTCCCCGCCGAAAAGGACGGCGCAATAACCGTCCGCGACCGCATGAAAGCGGCGGAGCTTTTAGGCAAGCTATACGGCGTATTCTCCGAAAAAGGCGGCGAAGAGATAACACCCATAATAATTTCGGGAGAGGACGATCTCCAAGATTGAAAAGGTGAGAAAATGGAAAAGAAAAAACAAAACAACATAAGCCTATCCCAAGTAATAGGCAAGGGCTACGGCACATATTGGCACTGGAAAGGCAGATACCGCGTCTGCAAAGGCTCACGCGCATCAAAAAAAAGCAAGACCACCGCCCTATGGTACATATTCAACATGATGAAATACAAAAACGCCAATCTTTTAGTGGTGAGAAAGGTCTACCGCACCCTGAAGGACAGCTGCTTCACCGAATTAAAATGGGCAATAAACCGCTTAGGAGTATCCCGCTTCTGGGACATAAAGGAAAGCCCCTTAGAAATGACCTACAAGCCCACAGGGCAAAAGATCTACTTCCGCGGACTTGACGATCCCCTGAAGATAACCTCTATAGCGGCGGAAAAAGGCAGTCTCTGCTGGTGCTGGATAGAAGAAGCCTACGAAATAACCGCCGAGGACGATTTCAACATGCTTGACGAATCCATAAGAGGAAAACTAAGTGAAAACACAAACCTCTTTAAGCAGATAACCCTCACCTTCAACCCCTGGAACGAGCATCATTGGCTGAAAAAACGTTTTTTCGACACGGTCGCCGCCCCAACCAAAAGCGGCAATATAACAATAAACCGAAAGGACGAAAAAGCAGGCGTATTAGCCATAACCACCGACTACACCTGCAACGAATGGCTTGACGACACTGACAAAGCCCTCTTCACCCAAATGAAGCAAACCAACCCCAAGCGCTACCGAGTGGCAGGCTTAGGCGACTGGGGAATATCCGAGGGCTTGATATACGAAAACTGGCAGGAACAGCCCTTTGACGTTGCCAAAATAAAAAGCCTTAACAGCGTACAAGCCGTATTCGGGCTTGACTTCGGCTACACCAACGACCCAACCGCCCTTTTCTGCGGTCTTGCAGACCCCGCCGCAAAGACTCTGTGGGTATTCGATGAGCTGTACAAACGCTCCATGAGCAACGAGGAAATTGCCAAAAGCATAACGAAAATGGGCTTTGCCAAGGAAAAAATAACAGCAGACGCCGCCGAGCCAAAAAGCATAGACCGTCTCCGCACTTTAGGCATCACCCGCATAAAAAGCGCGCGAAAAGGCAAAGACAGCATCAACAGCGGAATAGACCTCTTACAGGACTACCGCATAATAGTCCACCCGAAATGCGTAAACTTCATAACGGAGATCTCCAACTACTCCTGGGAAAAGGACGCCCTTTCGGGAAAACAGATAAACCGCCCCTGCGACGATCTCAACCACCTTATGGACGCCATGCGCTACGCCATGGAGGATTTAGGCAGGGGAAATTATTTCAGCTTTGAATAAAGAAAAAATCAGCTTGCAGAAAACCCGTTACCGATTTTCCGCAAGCTGAATTATTTTCCGATTTATATCTCAAATCAATTATCACCTAAAAATACTTTACTTTTCAGCCCCAAAATGGCACCTTTCAATAATTTCCTTCTCCCTGACGCTAAAGCTCTTCCCCTCAGCGTAAAACAAAACCTCTTTAAAATGCAGAGGACGGCTATCCTCCTGCCTTGTTTCTTGCAGAATTCCCTTATAAACGATCTTGTCCGACTTTGAGGAAAGCCCCATAACATCAAGTGAGGAAACAAGAGTATAACACTTGGGATTTTTTTCAACGATCCTTTCAGCGCTGACAAGGTCGCTGACTTCCATATATGTCTTATCTCTGGGAAATCCCTGCCCGCTTACATTGACCTGAACCATTTCTGTCAGATCGGTATAAAAGGAAATTTTTTCTTTTTCGCACAGATGGCATTCACGGTTAATAGCCGTCAATAATTCCCCTTCTGCCAATATCTGCCCCTTTAAGCCCAAATTTTCGGGAAAAACCTCATCACGGTTTGTAAATGCTCTATTGATGCCAAAGGAGAGCCTACCGTCCTTAACGCGGTTCACCATCTCCAAAAAATCACAGCGGAAAAATTCAAAAGAGACATTCTCCCCAGCCCATTTTGCCGCCATGTCCTCCAAAATTCCGATACAGTATTCCGATCCACAGACCCCCACAGTAATGACCTCAGTCCTGTCCTTTTTATTACAGAAATCCCTTTCAAAATCATCGGCGGATTTCAGCAGAGCGCGGGCTCTCTCCACGATTTCCCTGCCCTTTTCGGTGGGTTCCACGCCCTTGGAGGTGCGCCTGAAAATAGCGGTACCCATGGATTTTTCCATTTCGCGGATAGCCTTGCTAAGATTGGGCTGACCCATATAAAGGTTTTGCGCCGCCTTGGTTATGGAGCCTGTTTTTGCCACCTCGGCGATATATCTTAAATGCGAAAGATTCATTTATCCTCCTGTTTTTTGGGAAATATGCCTTTACGCCCCCAAGAAACTTGGTGCTGATTTATGATACTCTCAAGAAAGTTGTGTTGATTTATAGTCCTCTCAGGAAAGTTACGCTGATTTGGTTCTCTCAGGAAAGCTGTGCTGATTTGGTTCTCTCAGGGAAGCTGTGCCGGTTTTGGTTCTCTTAGGAAAGTTGTGCCGGTTTGAGTTCTCTCAGGAAAGTTGTGCCGGTTTGAGTTCTCTTAGGAAAGTTGTGCCGGTTTGAGTTCTCTCAGGAAAGTTGGCGGTAATTTACTGATTTAAAAAGAATTTCAAAATTCCGAAAATGAAGCTCAATGGCGCAAGCGCCAAGAGCTTCATTTTCGGA
>JAAVIE010000071.1 GCA_014799325.1 Oscillospiraceae bacterium | reverse complement strand
TTGCTCCTTTCCTGAAATTAAAAAAAGCCAACCGCTTTTGGACGATTGGCTTTTCACTTTATATGTAAACAGAATTACTTCTGGGATTTTCAAAATAAAAAAACGCCTGTGAGTGATCTCTCGAATTTGAGAAGTCATTCACAGGCGTTCTATGCAATATGTACAAAAATCAAATGAAAAAATTTGTTGTTAAGGGTTCAAATCCCCCGCAAATCTTTTTCGTAACAACCGCGTCCATTTGCGGAGAAATAAAAAAAGCCCGTGAACGATTTTCTCACTTATGAGAAATCACTCACAGGCATTTGTGCTTTATATACAAAAACGAGCCGAAAAATTTAGCAGGGGGAGGGTTCGAGTCCATTTTCGTGTCGAAAATATCTACGGATCGGTATTTCTGTTTTTCACAAGATTTATGCCCACAAATGGCTTTGCGTAGCCTTTTGTGGGCATAATATCTTTTTGGTTACTTTTAGTTGGTGCCGCTGACCGGACTTGAACCGGTACGGTATTTCTACCGAGGGATTTTAAGTCCCTTGTGTCTGCCTATTCCACCACAGCGGCAAAAAGTGAATGCAGAAAGCAGACCTAATTTCACGATAATACATTTTACCACAAATTCATAAAAATGTCAATACAAAACCCAAAACATTTTAAATAAACACGATCAAAAAGTCAGAAAATCAGAAAGTCACTTCTTCAAATAAAGCGTATAATCGCAAGGATCAAACTCATTGCCATGCCCATATCCTACAACCTCGGTAAATCCCAGCTTAAAATAAATATGCTTGGCGACCTCGTTATCCTCCTCCACGCCTATGGTAAATTCGGAATAGCCTTTCTTTTTCAGATCCTCAATAGCAAATCCCATAAGCTTTTGCCCCAATCCCTTATTCTGGTGCTTGTCACTTACACGAAACGCCTCAAAATAAGCTCTCACATTAGGAACAGTCTCAGCAGGCAAGGTATGGCTGGAGTAGTTCACAGACACCTCGCCGATAAATTCGCCGCCATGCTCTATTACATAAATATCCGTTTCCTTCTCCTCAAACTGTTTCAGCCGTATAGCACTGTATTTCTGCCACATTTCCTCCGTATCCGGAAAAAGCGGTTTCAGCTTGAAAAACTCGTCCGAGGTTATTTTTCTGTAGGAAAAATGCTTTCCCATAGCGGCAAAAACCTCCTTACAACTGCCAAATCCAAAAAAATTGTACAAAATAAGATACCCTTTAAAAATCCAGGATAATGGGCACTCTTTCCTTTTCGGCAAACTCCACCGCTTCCCATAAAATAGAAAAAGCAAACTTCGCCAAGGATTCGGTGTCGTATACCTCATTTACCTGCAAATTTTCTATTTTATTGCCGTTCATCTCCCCGTCGCAAGGGTAGCCCTCAGTCTCAGCCCAGCTTAAGATCGTTTCTCTGTCCGCATTCCAGCCCAATTCGTTGATCTTCAGCAGCTCGTTTTTCAGCAGAGCAACAGCAGCAATATCAACATTGACGCCGTTTGCCAAAGGGAAACCGAACATTATGCTGTCGTTTATGGGAATCCAGTGGCACACGCCTTTGAAAAGCGACCAGCTGTTTATCCTTTCACTGTTGATGATCTCCAGGATCAGTGGGTGCTTGTATATATCAAAGTTTTTGGGGAATTCCTTTGGAAAATCCCCCGCCAACAGCCTTGACGCTGTGTAGAGCAAAAGAGCGTTCAGGGCATCCCAGTCGGGCTTTGAAGTGTAGTATGGCTTTTCATTGTTTTCCTCCCAGGATTCCGCAGAGGGAACGCCTGAGTTTTTCAGCACAGTTACGAGCTGTTCCTCCCAGTTGCTTACAGCTGCCATAACCTCCTCGGCAGGCGGGGGAGGGGAATTGTCCGCACGGATCTGATGATATTCATAACCGTTTGCCTCACAAAACTGCTGATTTACGGTTTTCCAGTTTCTCGCATAGTATCTTGTGTATGTTCCTGCATAAATGTCAAGTCCCATAACACTTTTGATCCTCCTATTTTCTCTAAAAATCAGATTATTTTAAACTCGCCTGTCTTGTTTGGCTCACGGGTGGCACCCTCGGCAGGATAGCCTATTGCAGCCATGCCGTAAACGGTGTGATTGTCGGGAATTCCCCATTTTTTGAGCAATTCTCTAATCTCGGGCTTGTCACAAACACCCTGAAGCTGATTTATCCACACTGAACCTATGCCCAGGGAGTGAGCGGCAAGGAAAATGTTTTCAAGAGCGCAGGCGTTGTCCTCTTTTCCGAAAGGGGAATCAGTTTCATTGGAGGGAATGATCACCGCCGTGGGCTTGTACATATCGTATCCGCTGCGGTCAAGGACTTTTTCGATAGCCTTAGCCAGAGCGTCAATATCTTCTCTTTTGGTCAAAGCGGTGAATTTCCAAGTCTGGAGATTTTTTGCGCTGGGAGCATACAAGCCCGCTTTGATCATCAGCTCCAGATCCTCGCGGGAAATAGGCTTATCGGTAAAGCCCCTTACGCTTCTTCTTGTGAGAATGTTTTGGATAACTTCGTTCATAAAAAATACCTCCATAAAATTTTAGCTTAGGTCGTAGGTCGTAAAACCTGTTTCCTGTATTTTAATTTGCAGATCAATAAAAGCCTTTTTATTTTTTGTTTTGGAGAAAATGCCTCTGCGGTCAAACACCAGCTTCAGCCTTTTGCTTGTGTAAAAGAGGAAATAAGGCGGGTGAGCGGCAATATCTCTTTCCGCAACGCACTTGGAATGATTTAGAGAATGTACGTTTTTAAAATTTTCTGCGCATTCGTCAAAGCTCACTTTTTCACCGTCTTTAAAGGTTATTTCGTTTTTGTCAACGGTCAGAATCTCGGAAAAGCTTTTTTCTGTATCGGTTTGCATATATTCTCCTTTACAATGATCATTTAATTATAGCACATATATGGTTTTCTGTCAAAGATGTGGGGCGTTTTTATTGACAATGTAACGGTTTTGATGTATGATTATTACTAAGATAAATCGAAATTTTAAGGAGTAAAGCCATGTGGATCAAATGCAAGTGCGGAAATATTATACATGATAATACAGATAATATCTCATATAAAGGTCATATCATTTCCGACAAAGAGTATTTTAAGATGCTTGATCTGGCTGATGAGATGATCGAATCATCATCAGCTAACAGAGAAGCATTAGCAATGACTTTTAGAACTAATATTTCCTCAAAAGGTTATATCAAGATAAAGTCAATCTTCCAATGCCAATACTGTGGCAGATTACTGCTTGAAGATGAAAATAATCAATATTGCAGTTTTACTCCTGATGAACACGAAAAGAAAGACTTGCTTGATTTCAATGGTGATAATATAATAGATTATAGATACAAGGATAAATTCTGATTTAGTTTTAAGGAGTGAAATTATGAGTGACGAAATTGAAAAAGAGATCATATACGAGTTTGAAACTTGCATTTCAAAAGACAGCTACATGAAACCGATATACGGAAAAATTTCCCGAAAACATATCATACCCCGCCGTATTCTGACCTTGCTTATGATAGGCGAGGTTATTGCTCTGATCTTTTTGGATAGGTCTTATATGTGGATAATACTTCTGATCGTTATTTTTTACTTCTCTGTTTTAAACCGTATTTTACTGCATATCAGCGCAAAAAAGCAGTATGAAAAAATTTGTGCCACAAAAGAGAATAGTTTTACTTATACTTTTTATAAAGACCGCGCCAAGATCAAAAGTCCAACCGTAGAAGCAACATTAAATTATGATACGGCAGAGTTCTTTGCGGAAAATGATGAACGGCTGATGATCGTTTTTCCCTTTAACAGAACGATCAACATAGAAAAAAGTCAATGTGATGAAGAACAGCTTGCTTTCTTCAGAAAAATCGTTCCCGAAGAAAATCAGAAAAAGACCGAGAATAAAGCTGCTAAAAATTTCTTTGTTGTCACATTCCTTATGGTCTTATATACGGTGGTTCTTGCCATAACGATCGCATGGAGAGCCGACGTAAATTCCCACACTTATTATCCGGAATATCCCGCAACTACTTATGTATCATTTGAAGCCTGTCTTGATGCGGGAACGGTAGATGATATCGTCATTATAAATAACCGTTTTATTGAATATACTTTTTTCGGACGAGGAGAAGATGAAAGATATTATACGGTATATTCGGGCGATGATATAGCTGAATTGACCGAAAAGCTTGATAGTCTTGATGTGAGGTGGAAGCTTGAATAGTTATTTTCCCCATTAAATAGAATCTATAGGAGTACCCATATGAGAATAGTTTATAATCTTAATATGATCGACAAAGAATCTTCATATGATGATCATGTCGAAGCGTTTAATATAGGATTCTTTTCAAGCCGTGACAAAGCCGAAAAAATTGCAAAAAGGTATTTGACCGAAGTGAACGGATTCAAGGACTATAATGTTACCTATCAGATCACAGACAAGGGTGTAATTGACTCTACAGACAGTTTAATATTGTCGGATTTATTTGTTATCTACGGTTGGGATAAAAACGATGAACTGGATGAGATCAATGTGATCGAAAGCAATTGTTATGTATTAAAACAGGAAGCAGAGCAAAAGCTGAATGAGTTGAGATCAAGTTACCTTCGGGAAGAGTGGTGTATTGATAAATATATAATTGATGAATGTAACTGGCAAAATGGCTTTGTCAAAGTATATCACTAAAAGTTATATTTTGATTTATATTTTTTACTAAGATGAATTGGAATTTTTGGAGGCAGATATGAAAGGGATCATTCTTTATCAATCAAAGTACGGAGCAACAAAGCGTTATGCCGATTGGATTTCGGAAGAAACAGGCTTTGATCGTATAGAAACAAAGAAAGCAAAAATAGAGACCGTAGAGCAATATGAAGCAATTATTCTTGGGGGCGGTCTCTATGCCTCCGGTATTGCGGGATTGTCATTTCTCAAAAAACATATCATCCGACTGAAAGGAAAGAGGATCATTGTTTTCTGTACCGGGGCGTCGCCTTATGAAAAAAGTGCTTTTGAACAAATCGCTGCTCATAACATGAAAGATGCGCTGGCTGATATACCATGCTTTTATTGCAGGGGCGCGTGGGATATGGATCGTATGAATACAGTAGACAGAAATCTTTGCAAATTATTGCGAAAAGCTGTATTGAAAAAGGATCCAAGTGAGTATGAAATATGGGAGAAGGCGTTGGTAGCGGCAGGAGAGGAAAGCTGTGACCGGACAGACAAGGCGTATATTGAGCCGATCATAAAAGCGATCGGATAATGTTTGATTTTTGGTGTATGATCATCACTGAGACAGATTGGAATTTGCTTGAGGAGACCGCCTATGAAAAACATAGAAATCATCACAAAAAGGTTATTGCTGAAACCGCTGGGCAGCGAATATCTTCAAACCGTAAAAGCCTATGCCATGGACAGTGAAAATACAAGATATATGGTTCATTTGCCCAACGAAAACATAGAAGAAACCATAAGCTTTTTAAAAGGTGTTGATATGGAGTGGGAAAAGGAAGATCCCGAGTTTTATGAATTTGCTGTTATTTATCAAAAAGAACATATAGGCGCTGTCAGTATATATTTTGAAAACGGGATCGGAGAGCTGGGCTGGATCATCAACAAAAAATACCAAGGAAAGGGTTTTGCTTATGAAGCTGCAAGTTCTCTTGTGAAATATTTTACGGCTAATTTTGGAACGACTCATTTTATTGCCCACTGTGATACAGAAAATACCGCTTCCTATAAAACAATGGAAAAGCTTGGTATGATCAGGGTCGGCGAGTATGGAGGAAGAAGGAACAGATGTGCATCACATGATTCTTTTGAATATAAATATGAGTTGATTCTATCATAATACGATAAAATATTTGTGAGGATAGATAAAGTGGAGATCAGAAAAGCAACAGACCAAGAGATGTTGAGCTTGTGGGGCAGTAAAAATGCGGATCGGGTGCCGCCGACAGCATTGTTTTTTGCACAAAATATATCATCGGGAAATGCCGAGTTCTGGACACTTAACGATAACAGTCAAATTATCGGTGAATTATATATCTTTTGGGAATTGAGTGATAAAGATTTTGCAGACGGAAAAAACAGGGCATACTTATGCGCATTCAGGATCAAAAGTGAATACCGCGGAAAAGGTCACGGCAGTTTTTTATTAAAAGAGGTTTTGGAATATATCAGAGAAAAAGGCGTTCAGACTGTAACAATCGGCGTTGATGAGACAGAAGAGCATAACATCAGACTGTACCGCAGATTCGGTTTTACAAAAAAGATAAAAGATTGCTTTGAAGATCCCTGTAATGTGGATAGCGAGATGAAACCTAAAGCATGTCCTTGTTTTTGGCTTATGGCTAAGAGTTTATTGTAAGAAAAATCCGATTTAATAAAGATTTTTGGAGCCGCTAATGAAAAAATTTTACAAAGTGTCAAAAAGAACTTTGCTGTTAATAGCGGGTATCGTATGGATGATCGCAGGCTTTAACGTTGCAAGGCTTG
>JAAVIE010000070.1 GCA_014799325.1 Oscillospiraceae bacterium | reverse complement strand
TACGGCGGGTACGCTGACGCTTCGAGGAAAATTTTTGCCGCTGCGGAAGTTGTTGATGAGGATTTTCCTTTAAGGGCGGTAACATTCTTTTTCCGCAAGCAGGACAACCTTACCCACAGAAATTTTTTAGGCACATTGATGTCTTTGGGGATCAACAGAGATCTTATAGGAGATATAAGAGTCGGTCAGGGAGAAGCCATAATTTTCGTATCATCAGCCGCAGCTTCTCTTGTTTTAAATGAAGTCGCAAAGATAGGCAAAGTTGGTGTCAGGGCAGAAGAAGGAATACATGCAGAAATACCTGCGCAGGAATATGATGTTCTGCCTCAGACAGTATCGTCGCTGAGGGCAGACGCTGTGGTTTCCGCAGTATGCGGAGTCAGCAGGGAAAAATCTTCTTCCTTGATACGTTCGGGTTCCGTTGTTCTGAGCGGAGTTCAGCTTGACAGTGTGTCCGATAATATTGAAGTTGGAGAAGTATTTTCCATAAAGGGATACGGTAAATATATCCTGTCCGATATCGGGAATACAACAAAAAAGGGAAAAGTTCACATTACAATAAAAAAATATAAATAACGGAGGCTTTTAATGGAAGCAAAAGACATTATTGACAAAAAGTTTAACAAGGGTCTTAACGGATACAAAATGGAGGAGGTAGATGAATACCTCCAAGAAGTATCCACCGAGTTTCTTAATCTGAAAAAGCAAAATGAAGAGCTTGAAAAGAAAATGGAGATACTGGCAGAGAAGATCCGCGAGTACCGCAAGGACGAGGACGCCATTAAAGAGGCTCTGTTAGGCGCGCAAAAGCAGAGTAACTCTGTTCTGGCTTCGGCTAAGGAAAAGTCTGAGAAAATGATCAGCGACGCTAAGGAAAAATCCGAAAAGATGATAAAGGACGCTGATGACAGAGTTAAGGAAAAGGACGCTTACGGCAAAAAGCTGGTTGACGACGCCAACGCAGAAAAGACAAGAATAATCGCAGAGTGTGAGCGCAAGGCGGCTGAGATCAAAGCCAATATGGACGCTGAAACAAAGAAACAGGAATCCATTATTGCCAAGACCAGGGACGAAAGCAACGCCTTTATTGAAAAGCTGTTGAAGGAATATCAGGAGCATATCGCTTATATCAAGTCCATTCCCGAAAAGTGCCAGAATCAGTTTGTACTTGATATGAAAGACTCCATGAAGCTGGAACAAGAGAAAAAGGCACAGGAGGCAGCTGCCGCAAAGGCTAAGCCCGCTGTTGCTCCGGCGCCTGCTCCCGCACCTGCGCCAAAGCCTGCTGAAAGCAAGCCCGCACCTGCAAAGGAAGCTGAAAAGCCTGCTGCACCTGCTGCTCCTGCCGCAAAGCCTGAGGAGAAAAAGGAGACTGCAAAATTAGAGAATATGGCTGCTAAAAAGCCCGAGGAAATTGCGCTGGATAAAACTGCTGAAATAGCCTCCAAGCCCGTTTTTGAAGAGGAAGCGGTGGTAGAAGAGGTGGAAGAATTCGACGAATCCAAGCCTCTTTTTGACAAGCCCAAGCAGAAATCAAAATTTGAGAAGCTTCAGTTTGGCAATAACAATAAGAATAAGGAATGATTTGATTTTTAAGAACCTGTCTTCACAAGATTTGCCGAAAAGACGTATGCAATAACTTGTGAAGAAAGGCTCTGAGAAAGCATAATTTTTTATAGTGCTTTAGAAACGGAAAAGGAAAGATGATGACTTATATTTCTTTGGCGGTTGCCGTTGTTCTTGTAGGAATAGACCAGCTCACAAAGTGGCTGGTTGCAACTCATATAAAGCCTCAGCATAGTGTCAATCTGATTTCTGTTAACGGTAAAGAATGGCTGAATCTCACTTATCAGGAAAACACAGGCGCAGCATTCAGCATACTGCGTGATAGACAACTATTTTTAATTATATTAACCTCCATAATTATTTTGGGGGTTATTATATTGATATTGACAAAACGCATAAAGAAAAAAGCGTATGTCTGGTCATTCTCGCTTATCATTGCAGGCGGAATAGGAAATCTGATAGACAGAATATTTCATAATTATGTGATAGATTTTATAGATTTTAGAATAATCAAGTTTGCTGTATTCAATTTTGCGGATATTTGCGCAGTTATTGGAACAGGTATGCTTATTGTGTTTTATGTAATGGAAGAGATCCAAAATTATAAGAAAAAGAAGAAAACTGCGTCCGAAAGCGGTCAGTCGGAGGAAGAAACGCCCATAAAAGATGAGTGATTTGGTTTTAACGGTAACAAGCGAATATGATGGAATTAGAGCAGATAAGTTTATCTCTGAAAGCTCCGATATATCAAGATCCTTTGCCGTTTCTCTTATAGAAAGCGGAAATTGCCTGCTTAACAAAAAGCCTTGCGGAAAGAATTACAAAGTCAAAGCGGGAGATGTTTTTGAAATCGAGCTTCCTGATACGGAAGAACCCGAAATCATTGCAGAAAATATTCCTCTTGATATCGTGTATGAGGATAAGTACTTGTTGGTGGTAAATAAGCCAAAGGGAATGGTGGTCCACCCTGCCCCCGGTCATTATTCGGGAACTCTTGTAAACGCTTTGATGTATCACTGCAAGGACAGCTTATCGGGGATAAACGGAGTTATCCGTCCCGGGATAGTTCATAGGATCGACAAGGATACCAGTGGACTTTTGATTGTGGCAAAGAATGACGCAGCTCATAACGGCTTGGCGGAGCAGATAAAAGTCCACAGCTTTACAAGAAAATACGAGGCTGTTGTGATGGGCGGTGTTAGGGAAAACGGAACTGTAAACGCTTCCATTGCCCGCCACAAGATCGACAGAAAGAAAATGGCAGTCTCTCCCGAAGGCAGAGAAGCAATCACACATTATGAAGTAATTGAAAATTACAACAAATACTCTCATTTAAGACTTATACTTGAAACAGGAAGAACACACCAGATCCGTGTTCATATGGCTTACATAGGACACCCTGTAGTGGGTGATCCCGTTTACGGTGACGGAAAGCCCAAATGGCTCAACGGTCAGTGTTTACACGCAAGGGAGATCAGATTTGTTCACCCTATTACAAAAGATGAACTCTATTTCACTTCACCCTTACCTGAGTATTTTGAGAAAATGCTGAAAAACATCAAATAATTTTTCAACATTTCTATAACATCACAACAAGGAAAAATAACAAGCAATGAAATTTGATAATGTTATAATAATGACCGACTTGGACGGTACATTGCTGACAGACGACAAGAAAATAACGCCAAAAGACATGGAAGCTATTGACCGATTCCGCAGTGGCGGCGGTATTTTTACCCTTGCAACAGGACGAAGCTACTCTATGGCAAAGCCTGTGGCTGAACGCGCGGGATTGGATGTTCCTGCGGTTATTTTCAACGGCTCGGCAGTTTATGATTTCAAAGAGGACAAATTTTTGTGGCACAGTAGTTTGAACACCTATGCAAGAACTGTTGTAAAGGAACTTATAAACGAATTTTCCGACATTGCTATTGAGGTGCTGTGCGAGGATAAGACCTATGTACCCTCAATGAACCAGATCGAAAGGGCGCATTTAGCCCTTGAATCGGTTCCGCCCATATTGTGCAGTGTTGATGAAATAGAAAGCGATGTTTGGTTGAAGATCCTGATCGCATATCCTCCCGAAGAAATACAAAAAATAATTGACTTTATCAATGCAAGACCGGATTATTTAGATTGCGGACATTGGGTGAGAAGCGAGAAGCACTATTATGAACTTTTGCCCGACGGTGTAAACAAAGGCAGCGGCTTTGGTCAGCTTTTGAGAATAATGAACAGAGAAGACGCTTTTACTGTTGGAATAGGCGATTACAATAACGATTTAGAGCTTATTCAGCTTGCAAAGTTAGGCGTGGCGGTAGGTTCAGCACTTCAGGAGGTCAAGGACGCGGCTGATCTGGTGGTTTGCGATAATAATAGTGGGGCTATGGCGGAGGTTATTGAGTATATTGAGAGGCTGTGATTAGCAGATCATTTTATGAGATTGGCTTTTGATTAAGGAGATATTGTATATGCTGAATGATCATAATGTTGTACAAGAGCAGTATAAAACCGGCGACAATCTGAATACAAGAATTTCAATACATAAAAAGTATTCAGTAAATAAAACCGGTTTTGGCAACTGGATATTTTCTCATTATAAGCTTACTCCCGATATTAAGATATTGGAGCTTGGCTGCGGCACGGGGGATATGTGGAAAGAAAATCTGCATTTGCTGAACGAAGGAATTCAATTATATTTGACGGATATTTCCGAGGGAATGATTGCTTCTGCTAAAAATACTTTGGGTGAGCATACCAATATTTCATACAGGATTGCGGATATTGAGGCTATTCCTTATGAAAGCGGCTTGTTTGACGGAGTTATTGCCAATATGATGTTGTATCATGTTCCCGATTTGGATAAGGGCTTGTCCGAGGTAAAGCGTGTAATGTCTGATAAAGGGTATTTCTATTGTGCAACTTACGGTGAAAACGGCATAGTTCCATATATTGCGGGCTTGCTGAGGGAATACGGAGTCCAAGATACCACAAATAAAAACTTTACACTTCAAAACGGATACGACATCCTTAAAAAGCATTTTTCTGCGGTTCAAAGATTTGATTATGAGGATTCATTGGCGGTTACAGATATTGACGATATGCTGGATTATATTTATTCACTGAAGAATATGTCTTCCGTTGCGGAGCTTGCAAGAGAGGATATAAAAGCAGTGCTGAAAAAAAACATGGTAGACGGGGTTTTGAGTGTTCCTAAGGAAAACGGAATGTTTGTTTGTCAGAAATAATTTTATAGTTTGCTTTATCTTTATCATAGTACTTTGATATTAATGCTAAAAAAGTCAAGACAGCTTTACTAAAACCTGCTATAATTCCTTATACAAAAGCGTATATCTATTAAACATTTTTCTTTATATGTTGGAGGTGCAAATCATGATAGAATCAAAAGGCTGGGATTGGGAAAAAGCAGAAAAGGACATCTGGCTTGACCCTGCGGAAGAAAGCTATTACTTCTGCGAAAAGTGGAAAAAACAGGGAAGAAAGTCCGTATTGGATCTCGGCTGCGGTCTTGGCAGACACTCGGTCTTGTTCGCCAAGAACGGCTTTAAAGTTACTGCCGCCGATATTTCCGAGTATGCCGTAAAAAAGATCAGAGAAGTGGAAAGAGCGGAGAAGGTTATTATTACAAACAGGCTTTGCGATATGACAAATATGCCTTTCCGCGAAAACGCCTTTGACTGCATTTTTTCCTATCTTTCTATCTCCCATACTGATACAGAGGGTTTTTCAAAAATACTCTCAAAGCTTAAAGAGATACTTAAACCTGGCGGCGAGATGTACATAACATTGTGTTCAAAGGAAACGTGGTCTTTTAAAGATGCAAATTTCCCCAAAATAGATGAAAATACCATAATCAAACAGGAGGAAGGTCCCGAAAACGGTGTGCCGCACTTTTTTGTGGATCTGGAGGACATAAAGCGGTTGTTTGAACCCGATTTTGAGCTTATAAACGTCAGACATATAGATAACTGTATTTCCAAGGGAATAATACAGAACAACAAGCACTATCATATCTATGCAAGGGTTAAAAAGGAACAAAGTCCGCCTCTTGATTATTCCGATGTTATCGGTAAAACCGTATCGGGAATAATAGACAGACCATTGGGCATATTCCACCCAAGAATAAGTACCCTGTATTATTCCGTTAATTATGGTTATGTTGAGGGAATTATGGGCGGTGACGGTGCCGAGCAGGATATTTATTATCTCGGCGAGGATAAACCTGTTGCTAAGTTCAGCGGAAAGGTGATCGCCGTTGTTCATAGGTTCAACGATGTTGAGGACAAATGGATAGTGGCAAAGGACGGCTGTCAGTTTACCAAAGAAGAGATCGAAAATGCTGTTGAATTTCAGGAAAAGTTTTTTGACAGTGAAGTTATAATGCCCTAATTAAAGAACATAAAGGAAGTAAAGAAAGGACTGCTTATGAGAATTGACGCATGGTGGTTTGAAAACAAACAGACCGAAAACGAAATTCTTCAGCCCGAATTAGGTTTCCCCAAAACTCAGCTTGGAGTTTATGCCGAGCTTGACGAGCTTTCATATCCATTTAGAATCATTGCTTCTGCAAAAAAGGAAAATGATGAGATCTACAACAGAGAGTTTGAGATCGTCCAAGGAGAAACTTCGGAAGCCTTTGAGATCACTTGCGGCGACTGCGGATTTCTTTTCAAAAGCGTTACCGAGGAGATTAAAGGCTTGCCCGATGAAATGGCAGTTAAAATAATTATGGGCGGTAAGGAATATTCGGAAACTATAAAATGCGAATATGCCCAGTTTCACGGAAAAATAACCGATTTTGACGGAAAACCCTATCCCGCGGTTGTGGCTTTCAGAAGGATCGCTTTTGGTACGGATTACGCAGAAATGGCGGTATGGAGCAACAATGAGGGCGAATATTCCGTTATTGTTCCAAAAGGACTGTACAATAACTTTTTCGTATGCGACCACGGCTACGGACAGACAGTACTGGAAAACTGGAGCTGGAATATGCTGGTTGACAGAGATGAGGAGCATAACTTCAAGATCGGAAACGGCGAGGTCTATTCACTTTCTCCCTGGTGCAACAATGGCGGCGGACGTACTATGTTTTTCTGGTTTAGACCTATGATACTGCCCTCAATTAAAAACAATAATTATGAGGCGGAGATAAACGGAGAAAAAAGAACAGTCAACGACATTTCACCCGAGCTTGATATTTCCGATATAGGCGTTACATTGAACGGAAAGGCGTTAAAGGTCATTTCTCTGCAAAGCATATATGAAACGGGAACTGACTATGCTATGCCCGCTTATATTCTCCAAACAGAAAGACCGGGTAAGGCGTCCGAGGTTGTTGGAAAACAAACAGTCATTGTAGAATACAACAATTCGGAAAGGAAAGACCAAATCGGATATTTGGCTCAAAGTCAGGGAAGAACGCAGTTTTATTTCAACGACTTCTTTGCTTTGGCTTTAAAATAATGTAAATAATATTTTAATAGAAAGGAAAGGTATCAAAATGGATCAAGAACGCAAAAAGCAGCTTGAGATCACTGCTACAAAGGTAAGAATGGGAATAATCGAGGGGGTATATAACGCAAAATGCGGACACCCCGGCGGATCTCTTTCCGTGTGCGACGCTCTCACTTATCTGTACTTCAACAGAATGAACATCGATCCCAAGAACCCCTCAATGCCCGACAGAGACAGACTGGTGCTGTCAAAGGGGCACACCGCTCCCGCTCTTTACTCGGTGCTTGCAAACAGAGGTTATTTTCCCGTGGAGGATCTGAAAACGTTAAGGCATATCGACAGCTATCTGCAGGGTCACCCCGTTCTGGGAAAAGTTCCGGGTGTTGATATGAGTACAGGCTCTTTGGGACAGGGCATTTCTGCCGCCTGCGGTATGGCTCTTTCTGGAAAGCTGGACAATGATATTTACAGAGTTTACACCGTTTTGGGCGACGGCGAGCTGGAAGAGGGTCAGGTTTGGGAGGCAGCAATGTTTGCAGCTCATTATCAGCTTGACAACCTTGTTGCAGTTATCGACAACAACGGCTTGCAGATCGACGGAAAGATCAGCGAGGTCATGAGCCCTTATCCCATTGATGAGAAGTTCAGAGCTTTCGGCTGGCATGTTATTGTTATCAACGGACATGATTTCAACGAGATCGAAAAGGCATTCAATGAAGCCGAAACAGTCGCAAATCAGCCCACCGCAATTATCCTCAGAACCACTAAGGGCAAGGACGTAAGCTATATGGAAAATCAGGTTTCATGGCACGGCACCGCTCCCAATGAGGAACAGTACAAGATAGCAATTTCCGAATTACAGGCAAAATTAGATGAGCTTACAAAGTGATCGAAGGGGGATAAAATAAATGGAAAAGAAAGCAACTCGTGAAAGCTACGGCGAAGCTCTTGTAGAGCTTGCCCAGAAAAGACCCGACCTCATTGTTCTTGATGCGGACTTGGCTGCCGCTACCAAGACAGGTATTTATAAAAAGGCTTGCCCCGACCGTTTCTTTGACTGCGGTATTCAGGAAGCGGATATGATGGGCGTTGCAGCAGGTATTGCCACCACAGGTAAATTGGTTTTTGCCAGCAGCTTTGCAATGTTTGCAGCAGGCAGAGCCTTTGAAGTAGTAAGAAACAGCATTGGTTATCCTCACCTCAATGTAAAGATAGGCGCTACTCATGCGGGAATTTCCGTAGGTGAGGACGGCGCTACTCACCAGTGCAACGAGGATATGGCACTAATGAGAGCTATCCCCGGAATGACCGTTATCAATCCTGCCGACCATGTGGAAGCAAAGGCGGCTGTTTTGGCAATGGCTGAATATGTTGGACCTACCTATCTGAGATTTGGCAGACTTGCCGTTCCCGTATTCAATGATGCGGCTACCTACAAATTTGAAGTGGGCAAGGGCATTCAGTTAATGGAGGGTAAGGATATTACCATTATTGCCACAGGACTTATGGTAAACGAGGCTATGGAAGCGTCAAAGGCTTTGGCGGAGCAGGGAATTTCTGCCCGTGTTATCAACATTCACACAATTAAGCCTATTGACAGAGATATTATTATCAATGCCGCTAAGGAAACTGGCAAGATAATCACCGTTGAAGAGCATTCCGTTATCGGTGGTCTTGGAAGTGCTGTTTCCGAGGTAGTTACCGAAACAGTGCCTGTTCCTGTTGTTAAGATCGGCGTTCAGGACGTTTTCGGTCACAGCGGTCCTGCTGTTGCATTGCTTAAAGAATTCGGTCTTTGCGCTGATAATATTGTTAAGACTGCTAAGCAGGTTTTAGGTAAATAGTTTTTTAGCCACTCATTTTTTGAGTGGCTATTTTAATAAAGGAATATGATATGATACGAGCAAAAAATGTAAAGAAGATCATAATGGCTGTGATCATCATATTGCTGTTAATATTCATTCTTTTTCGTATTGGAATAGGCTTTTTTCAAACTCCCAAATGGTATATTACTTGGTATTTTAATAAAAACTATGAGGATTTTAATAAAATAGCCGATTATCTTACTTCGTTTGATAATAACCTTGAATTCAGTCGTAATATTGTTTTTGAAGACAAAAATTTCAGTGCTACGGAGAGTGGCATTTCTTCCAAAATTATTAAAACCTTGCAGTTAGGAAATTACGATAATATTGATGTAGTTTATTCAGCGACAGATCATGACAGAGTAGACTTTGTTATATCAAATTTTATAGTAAGAGCAGGCGAACCTTATGGGATTGTTTATTCAGAGCTTGAACCAAATAATTTGGATTACCCTGACGACTATGTGCTTGATTTTGAAAAAATATGCGATAATTGGTACTATTGTTATCGTGTTGAAAATCGTACCTATGGAGCTTGAAAACTGTTACGATCACATTTTTAAAGTTTACAACAATTCAGGAGGGAAAATTTATGTTGGAATTTAAATACGACACCCAGCTTTTGATCGAGGGCACAGGACTTGACGAGGACGCAATAAACGATTATTTCAGAGCAAATTTTTCAGGGGACAGCCTTTTGGCGGTAGGCGATGACACCCTGATAAAAATTCACTTTCACACCAATGAGCCGTGGAAGGTGCTTGAATACTGTTCGACCCTGGGAGAGATATTTGATATTGTGTTGGAGGATATGGATAGGCAGTCCAGAGGGCTTAAAGGATAAGGAAAATGCGAAATTATCAAATAATAGTTTCCGAAATTTTCATAATAACCGAAAAATCTATTGCTAAAATCGACAAAATGTTGTATAATAAAAAGAAATATGTTTAAACGACACATATACTGCTGAAAGGAAATTTTATGGAGCTTTGTCTTATAAACGGACATGTTGTTGACAGCAAAAACGGCATTGACGAAACTCTTGACATCAGGATAAAGGACGAAAAAATTGCCGAGATAGGCAAAAATCTGCCCCTGCATGAGGGAGAGAGAGAAATAGACTGCACAGGGCTTACTGTTATTCCCGGAATATGCGATATGCACATTCACACAAGGGATCCCGGTCAGCCACATAAGGAAGATATTATCACCGCAGGAGAAGCGGCGGCGGCCGGCGGAGTTACTGCGGCGGCTTGTATGCCCAACACTGTTCCCACAGTTGATGATCCCAAGACTGTGAAATATATTCTTGAAAAAGCAAAGCAGGCAAAATTCAAGCTATATCCTGTGGGTTCAATAACAAAGGGTTTGAAGGGCGAGGAGTTTTCTGACTTTGACAGCTTGAAGGAAGCGGGCTGTGTGGCGGTAAGCGACGACGGCAGACCGGTCAAAAACGCCATGATGATGAAACAGGCTATCAAGAAAGCCGCCCTTGCTCATCTTATGATCATAAGCCACTGTGAGGATCTTGACATAATCAACGGCGGAATAATCAACGAGGGTGCTGTCAGCGATGTTATGGGCGTTAAGGGAATGGCTCGCTCCAGCGAAAACTACATTACCGCAAGAGAGATCCTTTTGGCGCAGGAGCAGGGACTGCCTATTCACATTGCCCATGTTTCCACCAAGGAATCTGTGGAGATCATAAGACTTGCCAAGAGAATGGGTGTTAAGGTCACTTGCGAAACTGCTCCTCATTACTTCACTCTTACGGACGATAAGCTTTTCTCCCGTGACGCGGATTACAGAATGAATCCTCCTTTGAGGGAACAGGCTGATGTGGACGCCATTACCGAGGCGGTTTGCGATGGCACAATAGACTGTATCGTTACCGACCATGCTCCTCATGCGGCAGATGAAAAGGCAGATTTTCTGAAAGCGCCCAACGG
>JAAVIE010000069.1 GCA_014799325.1 Oscillospiraceae bacterium | reverse complement strand
TTGTTTGATATGGCTGGGGTGAAATACAGGAAGTATGAGATGACGGGCAGGGAGGTTGCTTTTAAGCTGTAAAGATCTTTTATTGATCATAAAATTAGGGGCTGTAAAAAACAGTCCCTTAATTTATAACATTTTACAGCTCCCTGTACATACAATACACCCGAACACGAAATTTCTCATTTCCCGGCATACGACCTTCGGCTATCTCCCTGACACGGAAACCAAAGCTTTCATACATATTTTTTGCGGGTTCGTTCCCATATAAAGCCTCAACATAAGCAATGTTCGGTTCAACCTCCAACGCTCTCTTTACAAGACTTTTGCCAATGCCCTTACGCATCATGTCGGGAGCAACGTAAAGCCAAGCAAGCTCTTCATCGGTGTAAGCACTAAATCCCACTATATTATTGTCAATAATCGCTGCATCGATATGAGGATAATCAAAAAAGCCTTCTCTGTCGGCTGCCTCGGAAAATGGAACAAATGCGCTGTCAAGGGAAGACAAGGAAAGCTCGATCTTTCTGGCAGCGTCATGAATTTCACAAATTCGGTCATAGTCGGCATGAATATAGGGTCTGACTGTAATATCGAGCATAATATCCTTACCTTTCAAAAAATCATTTTATGCAAAAGCCCAATATCATCAAGCTTATGCCACTCCAAGCACTTAGTATCTATCTTTTGTTTACTGAATATGCTCAACCGTCTATCATTCTTTTTTTGATAATTGTCAGCTTCTACCCCAAACACACCGTCGCCTAACTCAATGATCTTATAGCACGGGTTATAATTTACAGTTACTAAGTATGAAAAAAGGCTTTTTTCGATATCAATTATCAAAACAGGACATTCAGCCTTGTTAGTGGCTTTATCATAGATTTGCGCCCGCAAAAAGATCAGATTTCCTTTTTCGTTGACGGAAAAATTATCGCTGAAATTTATTCCGTGGGTGATGTTTAAAAATAATTTCGGTTCAGCTTTATTTTTTAAAATTGCCAAAAAGCCTATATAATTGCACATTGATGCTTCGATAATGGAATATATACAGCACAATGCATCGCTTTGGGGGATTTCATAAAACTTATCATAGAACCAAGGCACGGAATCACGGTTATCCCAACAAGGGAGTGTGGAAAAATCAAATTTCCAATCCGTTGTTTTTAAACTGTCGTCCTGCTTTTCCAACTTTTCGTCGGTTTTCCGCCAACTGCGCCAAAACCTATTTATTTTCATTTTCAAACGCCAGAAAAGCTTTTTTATCATTTTCAAACCGGCACCCTGCTTTCCCGAGTTTTAGCAATTCTCTGCCAACCCCGTCAGATCCTCTTTGCTGAAATAATACTTTTTACCGCAGAACTGACAGCAGATCTCGGTGCTGCCGCCGGTCTCCTCCGATTCCTCCGCCAGCTGCGCAAGCTCCTTCTTACCCAAGCTAATGAGCATTCTTTCTGTGCGCTCACGGCTGCACCTGCATTTATATCCGCATTCCCAGCTGTCCAGAATTTCGCCCTGCAAGCCCTCCAAGCCCATAAGGGCGATCTCCTCGGCGCTCTTGCCCTCGGAAAGCAGAGTGGTGACGCTTTGCATATTCTTGATATTCTTCTCAATAAAGTCGATAGCGGCTTCGTTTACGGGAGGAACAAGCTGTATTATATAGCCTCCTGCCGCCTTGACGGAATGATCTCTGTCCACCAGCACGCCCAAAGCGCAGACGGTGGGTATCTGCTCGCTAATGGCGTAGTAGGCGGTAATGTCCTCCGCAATTTCTCCGCTGACAATAGGAGATTGAGTGGCATAGGGCTCTTTTAAGCCTAAATCCCTTATAACAGCCAAAAAACCGTCCTTTCCCACAAAGCCGCCAACGTCAAGCTTGCCGTTTTCCTTTAAGGGCAGATCTGCTTGGGGATTGTCACAGCAGCAGCGCACGTTGCCCATATAGTCGGCCACGCACAGCACGGTGCCGCCCGCACCGCCGCCGTTTATCCTGAGGGTGAGTGCGTCGTCCTCCCCCTTCATCAGCGCTCCCATAAGTGAGCCTGCCGCTGCCAGTCTGCCCATAGCCGCTGTTGCCACGGGGGAGGGCTGATGTATTCTCACAATTTCGTTACAAATATCCGTTGCGTCCACCGAGCTGCACAAAACGCTTCCGTCGGCGGATAACACTCTTACAAGTTTTCCCAATTTTTACTCCTTTACTTTTTTGCAATTATGGTGAATTTCTCGGAAGCTTTCTCCAATTATCGCTAAATCCCTCATTTCTTGGCGATAACCGTGAATTTTTCGGAAGCTTCCTCCAATTCTTCACCTGTAAGATACTCCGAGCATTCTAACACCTTAAAGCCTGCTTTTACCAGCATTTCAGTGATTTTTTCGGGGGAAAGTGCTATTTCCGAAAGGGAATCGGAGCTTCTTTTATAATTGCCGTCCTCCAAAAGCTCAAAAAATTCCAAAAACATATCTATGCGGTTCAGCGGATCGTTCGGAACTTGCTGATTTTCCCACACGCAGTACAGTCCCTCATCTTCATAGTCAAAGGTGAAAACGTTGTCTGCAAGTATGTTTTGATGCTTGTAGGGCGTGTTGAGGTCTGCTGCGAAAATCCCGCCGTTTTTCAGACTTTTGTAAACGCCCTCAAAGGCTTGCTCTATGGCTTTTTCGTCTTTCAGGTGGTTTATACTGTCAAGTGTGGCAATGACTGTATCAAACTCGTTTTCAAAGGGCAGCTTGCTCATATCGCAGCAAAGCCATTTTATATTTTCGGACTTTTCCTTTGCTAAATCAAGCATATTTTGAGAAAGATCACATCCTGTAATATCCGAAAAGCCCAATCTTTCAAGACGTACCGTAAGATTTCCCGTTCCGCAGCCTAAATCCAGCAGTTTTCCTGTCTTACTGCCGTATTTTTGCAAAATATCGCTGTAATAAAAGGCAATATCGTTGTAGTCCACATTATCGGTCAGAACGTCATAGTATCTTGCAAAATCGGTGTAGCTCACTTATTTCAGCTCCTCGGGGGTCATTCTGTCAAATACAATGGAATATCCGCTGTTGCCGTAGTTAAGTGTGCGGTTTACACGGCTTATTGTGGCTGTGGAAGCGCCCGTGTCTGCAACAATGGAGTTGTAGATCTTCTTTTCCGACAGCAGCTTTGCCACTCTCAGGCGCTGGGCAATAGAGATCAGCTCCTGCATTGTACACAGATCCTTGAAAAACTTGTCACATTCCTCGGCAGTCTGCAATTTCAGCACTGCATTATACAATAATTCAAAATCCTCTGACTTTTCCTTTTCGTTAATATTCATAATATTTCCTCGCTTTCTTCGTCTTTCTTATGAAAAGGACTTGATATTTAACTATCCTATGATAACAAAATAAAGCGTAAAAGTCAATAGGTTTGGTATGAAAAATCACTGATTCTATATTATTTTGATCTTGTAGAAAATGTCAATAATTCTCCTGTTCTTTTGTAATCTTTGACGAATTTACAAATCTATGTTAAAATTTTTAGGAAAAATCAAAACCGCCCCTCATTTTTTACGGATATTATTATGAAAGGCAGAAAGGAGGGACACCGAGCTTTGGACGACAAAGAAATTATAGCATTATATCAGATCCGTGACGAAAACGCCATCAGGCAGACGGAAAAGAAGTATTCGGGCTACCTCACAAAGATCGCCCTCAATATTCTGGGTAACCGCGAGGACGGTGAAGAATGCGTCAACAACACATATTTCAAGGCGTGGAATACGATCCCGCCCAGCATTCCCACCGTGCTAAAAGCTTATCTCGGCAAGATCACCCGCGAATTATCGATAGATCGTCTGCGGAAACAAACAAGCCGCAAACGGGGCGGCACCGAATACGATCTGTCTCTTGATGAGCTTACCGAATGTGGGGGCACGGGCGACAGCACACAGCAGTCCGCCGATCTTTCAGCGTTGGTGGAATTGATAGAGAAATATCTTAAAAACTGCAGTGATGACGAGCAGGATATGTTTGTCTGCCGATACTATTTCTGCGACAGTCTAAAGGAGATCGCGGAATACTTCGGCGTAAATGTATCAAAGGTCAAAAACACGCTGTTTCGCACAAGAGCCGGACTAAAAAAACATCTTGAAAGCGAGGGGTATGAATTATGAAAAAAACTGAAAAATTAAGCCAAGCTATCGGCTGTCTTAATGAAGAGATCATAGAAAAAGCCGATCAAAGAAGAACCGCCGAAAGATCCAAAAAAGCAAAAAAATTTCCGCTGAAGCTCACTGCCGCAATAGCAGCCTGTCTTGCAGCGGTCATCGGAATAACCGCGCTATTTTCGCAGAGTATCTCGGCGCAAGCTCTTGCCGAGGCGGATTATCCGAAAGCAACAAAATATCCGGGCGAACTTGAGATCAATTATGAACAATGGGCTGAAGAAAGGCGCGCACGTTGGGACAGCGGAGAGCTTATCAGCAGCAGTGTTAGTGACTTCTACAAAAAAACCGCCGAGGAATTTTTGTCGGGTAATGAAAACCGCGCCTACTCCCCTGTGAACATTTACATGGCGCTGGCTATGCTTGGAGAAACCACCGACGGAGAGAGCCGCCGGCAGATACTTGAGCTTTTAGGAGCGGATAATATTGACAAATTGCGTGATGACGCAAAAAATATGTGGCTTGCAAATTACTGCAACGACGGGGCTGTCACATCGATCCTCGCAAATTCCGTCTGGCTGAACGAGGACGTAAATATCAGACAGCAGACGGTGGATGTGCTTGCGGAAAATTACTACGCCTCATCATACAGCGGAGATGTAGCCTCCCGCAAAATGACAAATGCTCTTCGGCAGTGGTTAGATCGGCAGACAGGCGGACTTTTGAGCAATGCTGTAAAAAATGTCGAGCTTAATCCCGAAACGGTCATGGCTTTGTATTCAACGGTGTATTTCCGTGCGAAATGGGACAATCAATTCAGCAAAAGCAAGAACGATACCAAAACATTTCATACGCCTAAGGGAGATATTCAGACCGAATTTATGAACGATACCAATAATTGGGGTATGTTCTATGCCGGAGAGGATTTCGGCGCAATATCTCTGGACTTTAAAGAAGGCGGAAAAATGTGGTTTATTCTGCCCGACGAGGATAAGACCATAGACGATGTTCTGCATTCGGGCGAGTATATTGAACTGATTGGCGATCCATGGGAATGGGAAAACAAAAAGAACCTGAAGATCCATTACTCTGTGCCGAAATTTGACATTTCATCGCAGATCGGACTGTCGGAAGGTCTAAATAACCTCGGTGTTGTTGATGTTTTTGACAGTAAAAAAGCGGATTTTTCCCCGCTTACTGATAACGAGTTGTTCATAAGCGAAGCCAACCATGCAGCACGTGTAGTTATTGACGAGGAAGGCTGTACTGCGGCAGCCTTTACCGAACTGATCTACAGCGGATCTGCACTGCCTCCCGAGGACGAAATGGATTTTATCGTTGACAGACCTTTTATCTTCGCTGTGATGAGCGATACCGGTCAGCCTCTGTTTATCGGAACAGTCAATGATCCGAAATAATGTAATACTGATTCTTAATAGACATAGTCTGCAATATGATAAAGAAATAGTATAAAAAATCACGAATTTACAAAAACTTATCCCCACAAAGCTGCATTTACCGCTGCATTGTCGGGATATTTTTTTTACATCTTGAACTCGTCAACCGATTATGAAAATAAGGTTGACAAACACCGCCGAAAGTGATAAAATAATATCGAAAAATTTAGAGTGATTTTATTGGAGAACTGTTATGACAGTAAAAGACAATCTTCTGAATATACTGGAAAACAGCGAGGGAAATCCTCTTTCCGGTCAGGAGCTGGCGGACAGGTTAGGAGTCAGCAGAAATGCGGTCTGGAAAGCTATGAAAGGGCTTATGGAGCAGGGTTATGAGTTGGAGGTCACCCACAGCCGAGGTTACCGACTGATAAGATCGGGGGATATTCTTACCGAGGAGGGCGTTCGCTCTTATCTTCCCGATGATCTTAAGAAAAACAAAATTATCATATTGAAAACAGTGGATTCCACCAACACCTACGGAAAGAAAATCGCCGCAGACGGCGCGGAAAACGGTACCGTGATAATTGCCGAGCAGCAGACAGCAGGGCGGGGAAGAAGGGGCAACAGCTTTTATTCTCCCGACAAAAAGGGAATCTATATGAGCGTGATCTTCCGCCGCGGTCAGTTTAAGGAAAATCCCGATCTGTTCACTATCTGCGCGGGCTGCTCCGTTTGCGCCGCCATAGAAAGGCTTACCGACAAGAAACCGCTGATAAAGTGGGTCAACGACGTTTATTTAGAGGGCAAAAAGATCTGCGGTATTCTTTCCGAGGCTACCTTGGACATTGAAAGCGGCACCGTAGACAGTGTTGTGGTGGGTATCGGCGTAAATCTCACCACAGACGATTTCCCCGAAGAATTAAAGGAGAAAGCGGGCTCTATAGGCGAACCCGTAGCCCGAAACCACATTGCCGCCGAAATTATCACCCAACTGTACCGCTGTTTGGACAGGAGCAGAGAGGAAAACTTAGCGGACTACAAGGCGCACTCACTTGTTTTAGGCAAAGAAGTCCACTATATAAAGAATAACGAGCCCCGAAGCGGCAAAGCGATAGATATTGACGACAAAGGACAGCTCATAGTCATTACCGAAAACGGGCAAGATGTCCTCAATTCGGGCGAAATTTCAGTTAAGCTGTAAAGGAGAAAAGCAATGAGTAAGATCAAAACATCAGATATTGTATTTGTAGGAGTTTTTGCCGCGATTTTAGCAGTGTTATCGCAGATCTCCATACCTCTTCCTATAGGAGTTCCCATAACTCTGCAAACCTTTGCCATGGCTCTTTGCGGATATTTTTTAGGCTGGAAAAAGGGGCTTGCTGCGGTCTTGGTGTATATTCTTTTGGCGGCAGTGGGCGTTCCCGTTTTAGCGGGCTTTTGCGGCGGCTTTTCGTACATCTTGGGGCTGTCGGGAGGGTTTATTTACGGATTCCTGTTTCTGGCGGGAGCATGCGGACTAAATTTAAAGAACAAGTTTCTTAAGATCGCGGCAGGGTGCGGAGGACTATTGCTTTGCCACCTTTGCGGAGTATTGCAGTACGGGCTGATAGCAGGAGAGGGCTTTGTAACGTCATTTCTGCTGGTGTCCGCTCCCTTTTTGATAAAGGACGTTGTAAGCGTGGTGCTGGCTTATTTCTGCGCTTTAGTCATTTTAAGGGCTGTCAAGGGAAGAATAACCGCTATTGGCTGAGATTGAGCTGTAAAAAATATAGGGGCTGCGAAAAAGGACAGCCCCTATTTTATTCATATAAATTTATTCAAACAAGATCCCTTTAAAGCAAACACGCTGCTCATTTTTATCAAAGTCCCAGCTGTGAAAAGAACCTCCTCCGCAGAACTCACTGTG
>JAAVIE010000068.1 GCA_014799325.1 Oscillospiraceae bacterium | reverse complement strand
TGCACAATTAACCAAACGTTTGAGTCAAACTAACAATCTTCCAATGCGTCCTCTTAATTGGTTTTCGCCTATCGAATTTTTTAAAAACTTTGTCCAAAATCATTGACAAACTTACATTTATAAAAAATTGGGAATTTTCGTGCAGATTTTGTCAGAAGATCGTTATTTTGCGCATATCCCACCGCTATTCTTCCTCAACAGGCTCTAATGGCGGAAGGTGGTTCAGTCCGTAATCACGCAGTATTTCGGGAAAATCTCTGTAGGCGGTGTCAAAGTCCACGTCGCCCTTTATTCCCATGATCTGTCCGTCGTGGGAGTACTGCCAGATCTGATAGTCGTAATCGGTTTCGGGCTTATGCTTGAGACGGGCGATCCAGATAGCGTATTTTTCCTTTATCTCATCGGAAAAATGATCGTCCAGCATACTTTGGTAAGAATAAAGCATAGGGTAATAGCCGCCCTCTGCCACTACCTCCAAAAAGGCTTCGGCAATATTTGACATATCCTTTCGCCTTGTGCTTTCCTCCATATCAAGAATTACGGGATATGTGATCGTATAGCCCTCCAGCAGGGTCAGCATAAATTCCGCTTCCCTCTCCGCCTGGGCGGGGGTCTCGGCGTAGGTGTAGAAATATACTCCTACGTCCATTCCATATCTGTTGGCGGCTTCTATGTTTTCATAAAAGCGGATATCGGCTTGAGGACCCGTGCCGTCAATGTCTCCGCGGCCGCAGCGCATGAGAACAAAATCTATTCCCGATTTGGAAAGTGTCTCCCAATCTATTTCGCCCTGGGCGTAGGAGATGTCTATTCCTCTTTTGACGATCTCTTCCTCGTCTTTGAGAATTTCCGCGGTATAGATCGACCAGTCCTTGTGAGTGGAATCGTCTGTCATTACACCGCCGGAATAGTTTGCAAGCTTACCCATTGGAGCAAAGAAGCTGTCTTTTTCAAGGGTAATGCTGCCATAATTGTTGATAGTTCCCTTTCGCTCGTTGGTGAGACTTCCACGGCACTGAAAGCTGCCGTTTTCGGCTATTATCATTCTGCCGCTGTTTATGGCTTCGCCGCCGCTTTGTATGTGAATGTTGCCGTAATTTGCCACAAGGCTGTCGTGCTTAAAGGTGAGATTCCCCTCTGTGTCAAGAACGCCTGTGTCTGTTACCGTAAGCTTGGAGGTCAGGTGGAGGTTTCCCTCTCTGTTAATAGATAATTCGCCGTTTATTTCGTTTTCCGATCCGTCCTCGCTTATATAATTTCCGTTTACCGAAACGGAGCCGTCTATGTAAATATTTCCGTAATTGGTAATAGTGCCGCCATTTTCTACGCTGATAATGCCTTTTACCGTCAGTGAAAGACCTTCCGGTATCACCAGTTCCCCGAATCTGTCAAGAACAAGGTAAGCCCCCTCGGGAACCTCTAAATCGGAGGAAAGTACGGTTTTTTGGTTGAGTATGTAGTTTCTGTTTACGGAAAGTCTGCTTTCTCCGTTCCATTGGCTGTCAGGCATTGCCGCAGCTGCGGAAAATGCGAAACAGCCTGCTATGCTGATAATGGCTATTATAATAAGTATGTATCTGAAAAGCCTCATTTTTATTTCCCGCTTTCGACAAAATGGCTGAATTTTTTCTTTTTATATAATTCATTATAACAAATATGGGAGGATATTTCAATAAGTATTTATGTTTTTTATATGTATAATAAAAATGGGGCTGTAAAAATGCAGCCCCAATCAAGAAAAAATCAATTACATATTTATTGTCCTAAGTCTAATATATTATCAATATTATCCACATAAAATTTTGAAAAATCAACATTCAAAGCTTCAAACTGCTTTAACGCCTTAATAAAATCATCAATAAAAATAAAGTTTTCTTTTTGAAATAAATATTCCTTTTGTAAATCAAAATCTGGAAATTCAGATATTTTTGATTCCATAAAACGAATTTGAAATGCTCTTACAAAATATTCATTTATAATTGCATAATCCGTATTATAAAAATTCGGAATATTACTGTGCTTATCAAAAAATGTTTTATGTCTTTTCAGAATATCAATATGCTTTTCTACTGTTGGATTTACAAAGCAGTGTGCATATTCGTGAGCGATTCCCTTTGCAAAATAATCAAATTCAAAAACACAATCCCCGTTTTTATCATATTTTGGCATAAAACGGACAGTATAAGCGACCTGTTTACCATTCTGATCAAGCGAAAAGCCGTAATTACCGATAATAGGAGAAATGATAAGGTGAAATTCATCGGGTTTCTGCTTGAAGTATTTTTCAATAAAATCAGTCCACTTATCAAGATCACACTCGCTTATGTTATCCTCTATCCAACGATAATAGTTTTGCTCTTGTTCGAAAAAACTGTCAAAATCCGTATCTGTAATAAATTGGCTGACTGCCGACGCCCATTCAAATAATTCGTGACTTGGCTCTGCAATAATGGATTCTAACATCAATATGGAGCATATAGGCTTAATGTGAACAAAATGATTATTTATTATTTGATTTCGTGTTAATTGAACAGCAAGATGATTTTTGAAAGGAGCAAACCATTGTGTTATGGAATTGACATATTTTTTATTATTAAGGCATTGAAAAGTTTTATCCTGCTGTTCTGATAAAAATAACAGAACCTGAACAAGCTCAACTTTTTTGTTGATTTCAGCTTTCATATAATTCCCTTTAAATATTACTTTTCCAGCACTTCCAAAGCCGCCAGCTTAGCAGACTCACAGAATATCTCCATAGCCTTCTGCAGTTCCTCCACTGTCGGGAAAGTGGGGGCGATTCTGATATTTCTGTCCATTGGGTCTTTTCCGTAGGGGAAGGTCGCACCTGCGCCTGTCAGAACAACGCCTGCCCCCTTGCAAAGCTCAACTGTTCTCTTTGCAGTTCCCTCCAAGCCGTCAAAGGCGATAAAGTAGCCGCCGTTGGGCTTGTGCCAGCTTCCGATTCCCAAAGGTGCAATTTCCTTATCCAAAATATTCAGAACGGTCTCAAACTTAGGCGCGATAATAGCTCTGTGCTTTTTCATGTGTTCCTGTACGCCCTCAAAGTCCCTAAAAAATCTTGCGTGACGGAGCTGGTTCAGCTTGTCATAGCCGATAGTCTGATAGCCCATCTGATCCTTGATAAAGTTGATATTGGCTTCGCTTGCGGCAAGTACGGCAAGACCGCCGCCGGGGAAGCTGATCTTCGATGTAGAGGTGAATATGTAGACCATATTCTCTTTGCCTGTTTTTTTGCACTCCTCAAGTATGTTCAGCAGGTGGTCGGGGGTGTCGGTAAGGTGGTGTACGCAGTAGGCGTTATCCCAGAAAATTCTGAAATCGTCAGCCTTTGGGGAAAGATTTGCAAATCTTCTTACCACCTCGTCAGAATAGGTTATGCCTGTGGGGTTGGAGTACATGGGAACGCACCAGATGCCCTTTATTTCCTCATCCTTGGATACAAGATCCTCTATCATATCCATATCGGGACCGTCCTCTTTGTAAGGAACAGTGATCATCTCGATGCCCATGCTTTCGCAGATAGCAAAGTGTCTGTCATAGCCGGGGGCGGGACAAAGGAACTTGACATGTTCGTTTTTGCTCCAGGGCTTCTTTCCGCCTAAAACGCCCAAAAGCATTGCTCTGGCGATATTGTCATACATCATGCACAGGCTGGAGTTGCCGCCTATGATGATCTCGTATCTGCCTACGCCTAACATTGGCATAAAGAGACGCTTTGCTTCGTAAATACCGTCAAGTACGCCATAGTTGCGGCAGTCTACGCCGTTTTCGCTTATGTGGGCGCCGTCAAGACAATGCAGGAGCATATCGTCGGTAAGGTCAAGCTGCTTGGGGGCAGGCTTTCCTCTGGACATATCCAGCTTTAAGCCCATTGCCTTGTATTCGTCATATTTTTTTTGGACTGCTTGCTTTTCGTTTTTTAACTGCTCTGTTGAAAGATCCTTGTACATAATTTTTCTATCCTTCCTTTTTTCACCAATAATACCAATTCTTGATCATACAATAGACAAAGTCTATTGTATGATGCCGCCCTTTAGGCGGCTGTCAAAATCAAAGATTTTGACAGAATTAGTATTGAACTAACTTTCTTGGCGGTTTCACCGCCAACGCCGTGCATAGCACAGCGAATCATACTGCAGACATAGTCTACAGTATGATAAAGAAATAGTATAACGGGATTTTCTGTGTATTACTTATTATTATATTTCAAAAAGACAAAAATTGCAAGTTTATTTTCTGCTTCTTGCATAATAAAATTATAATTTGTGAAATGTGCAATAAATAGAATTTTTTGATGTTGCTTTTTGGTAAAAAGCGCTAAATACAAGCTCGTACTCGTATAACTGCCTTTAAAGCAAAATATTTTTTAATTTGACAATTTTTATTAAAAAGTCGATTTTCTCTTTACAAAGCGAGTTTTTTGTATTATAATATCTATGATATTCATTGAGAGATAAATGCATACCATTTGTAATATAAAGAAAAGGAATTCTATATGGCTGTAAAGACTAATTCCGATGTTGCGCTGAAGAAAACCTCTTCCAATGCAGATGAATTGTCAAGCTATTCCCCAAAGACAGCTAAAGAAGCAGAGACCGTTGATGCGGCGGGTTTTAAAGAAAAGCCTGTTTATGACTTTGTGAAAAGAGCTTTTGACCTTTTTTGCGCTGTTGTGGGATTTATAATCGCCAGCCCGCTTTTTTTGCTTTTCACTGTTTTGATAAAGTTAGAAGGCTCGGGTGAAAAGGTCATCTACACACAAAAGCGGGTGGGAAAAAACGGCAAAACAATTTACATCTACAAATTCAGAAGCATGGTGGACGACGCAGACAATCTGGAACGCTGGCTCAACAAAGACCAGATCAAGCAGTATCACGCCGAGTATAAGGTGGAGAACGATCCCAGGACTACAAAATTCGGCAGTTTTCTCAGAAGAACGGGTCTGGATGAGATGCCCCAGCTTATAAATATTCTGAAAGGCGAATTATCTCTTGTGGGTCCCCGACCTATACAAGAGGACGAGCTTGCTTTCTACGGAAAGGACAAGGATCTTCTGCTTTCGGTAAAGCCGGGATTAACGGGATACTGGCAAGCGTACTGCTCCGAGGATATTACATACACAAACAAAAAACGTCAGAAAATGGAGCTGGACTATGTGAGAAACCGCAGTATGCTGTGGGATCTGAAGATCTGCTTTGCCACTGCGGGAGCCATTGTGAGAAAGGCTAAAAGAGGTCAATAAACTATAAAAAATTCCCCCTCCATAAAGGCGGGGGAATTATTTGACCGTTATTTTTTTATTCTATATCGTGCAGATCATCATCTTCTTCATCTTCGATCTCTTCCTGCAAGGTTCTCTGATACTTTCTATAATATATGATCACAACAGCTGCGGCGGCTGCAAACAGCACTCCCTCTAAAACCACTATCAATGGGGTGTACTTTGTGCTTGCCTGCTGATTGACGGTCACATACAAGTCAACGGAAGCCTGACCGCCGTTGACTGTCAGGGTTATCACCGCTTCACCTGCGGATTTTGCCGTCAGCACTCCGTCGATCTGTCCTACCTGGACTACAAGAACGTTGGAGCTGACATAGTTTATCTCGGTTATGGGCGCGTTCTTGGGCTGATAGGTATAATTCAGCGGATACACTTCACCCTCGTTCAGAATAATATTCTGAGAGTCAAAGGAAACCTCGCTTAT
>JAAVIE010000067.1 GCA_014799325.1 Oscillospiraceae bacterium | reverse complement strand
CTATCAGAGAAGTAGTGAGAGTGGTGACCCGCATTATTTAACTTGTGCTATCAGGGAAGCTGTGAGAGTGGTGACCCGCATTATTTAACTTGTGCTATCAGGGCAGTTGTGAGAGTGGAAACCCGCCTTTAAGGAAACAAGTGATAAATTTTCACTGCTTTTAGGAGTGTTGTGCTGATTTTTATGGTTCTCCCAAGAACCTTGACATAAAATAGGGGCTGTCTTTTTTTACAGCCCCATTATTTTTTCCAAAAATCAACTATATCTTCTCCACCTTAGCAAAATTAGCCATGATCTTCTTAGTACCCTTAGTATCAAAAGCAATCTCCAGCAAAGTATCATTCCCCATAGCCTTAGCGTCAAGCACCGTACCCTCGCCGAACACCTTATGCCGTATCCTGTCTCCTGCCGCAAAGGTCTCGGTATGCGCCGCAGCCAGCTTCTGCACGATCTTCTCCCTTTGAGCGTGTCGCGCTTCCTGCTGCAAATATCCCGGCTTCTTCTGAGGCTTGGTGAACTGTGTGGAAGCAGTGTGCAGGGTGTGATCGGTAAGCTCAATGTCATTGCCCGGTATTTCGCCGATAAATCTTGACAGCTTGTTCCGCTGTGTCTGACCGTAGATAAGGCGTTGTCTTGTGTGAGTAACATACAGCTTTTTCTTGGCTCTCGTGATAGCCACATAAGCAAGCCGTCTTTCTTCTTCTATCTCAACCATATCAAGCTGTGAGCGGTAGGAGGGGAAAATATTCTCCTCTGCGCCCACAATGAAAACATTGTTGAACTCCAGACCCTTTGCGCCGTGCATGGTCATCAGCACTACCTTATCCTCATCGGCTTCGTAGTTGTCTAAATCGGTTATAAGCGCAATATTTTCCAAATAGTCGGAAAGGGAATGCTCCTCGTTTTCCTCCATAAAGGTGATAACGCCCGACTTAAGCTCATTGATATTCTCCAGCCTGCCCATACCCTCGTCACCTTGGGTCATAAGCATATCCTTATAGCCTGTGGCAGTGATCACGTCGTCGATAAGGTTGTCAAGAGGTCTGTCGGGATCCTGCCCAAGCTCTCTGAACATATTACCCAAAGGCACCAGGGTCTTGCTCTTTTTGGAGATAGAGACAAACTCCTCCGCCCTCTGCATTACCTCTATGGGAGAAATGCCAAGACCGTCAGCGATCCTGAACACTTCCGCCTGTGAAGCGTCGCCTATACCGCGTTTTGGCTCATTGATGATCCTTTGCAGTCTTACTGTGTCAAAATTGTTGTTGATAACGCTTAGATATGCGATTATGTCCTTTATCTCCTTGCGGTCGTAGAACTTTGTACCGCCTATGATTCGGTAGGGTACGCCGCTTTTTGACAGTGACAATTCCACTGAGCGGGACATGGCGTTGCTGCGGTACAGCACGGCGTTGTCCCTGAAGCTCTCGCCCTGTCCTTTGAGATCCATAATAGTATTGGCGATAAAGTTGGACTCGTCCATTTCGCTTTGGAGGAGATGAAGCTGTATCTTGTCGCCCTCGCCTAAGTCGCTCCAAAGATTTTTGCCTTTTCTTTGGGTATTGTGCTTTATAACTGCGTTTGCTGCGTCCAGAATAGTTTCGGTAGAGCGGTAATTCTGCTCTAACTTTACAACAGTGGCGCTGAACTGCTTTTCAAAGCTTAGAATATTCTCAATGGTAGCCCCTCTGAAACGGTAGATACTCTGATCCTCGTCACCAACAACGCAAAGATTGCCCGAACCTGCGGCAAGCATTGAGATAAGCTTGAACTGCGCCATATTGGTATCCTGGTACTCGTCCACCATTATGTATTCAAAGCTTTTCTGCCAGCGCTCCAGCACTTCGGGAGCCTTTTCAAAAAGCTCCACTGTTTTCATAATAAGGTCGTCAAAATCAAGAGCATTGGCAGCCCTTAAACGTCTCTGATACTCGCCGTAGATCTCCTTAGCCTTTTCCAGCTTGAAATCCACCCGTCCCTCGTCATTGTAAACAGGGAAACGGTCGGGGGTCAGCAGCTTGTCCTTTGCATGGCTGATGTGTGTCTGAAATTCCTTTGGGGAAAATGCCTTGTCTGAAACCTGCAGCGTTTTCATAACGTCCTTGATAACTCTCAGGCTGTCGTCCTGGTCGTATATGGTGAAGGAATTTTTGTAGCCGATAGCTTCAATGCCCCTTCTCAAAATACGCACGCATGCGGAGTGGAAAGTGCCTGCTACCACGTCGCCGCCGTTGTGGACGTTCATGTTCTGCAAACGTTCTTTAAGCTCTCCCGCCGCTTTATTGGTGAAAGTCACCGCTAAAATTTTCCAGGGAGTGGCTCTCTCATAACCCAAAAGCCTTGACAGCCTTTCCGAGTTTTCGATGCTTACTTCCTCCCCGCCCTCGGCAAAGCTCCTTAAAAACTTTTCGTCGTCAGGGGCAATATCTCTGTCAAAGTCAGTATTGTAGCTGCTGCCGAAAAGAATCATATTGGCGATACGGTTACACAAAACTGTGGTCTTTCCGCTGCCTGCCCCTGCTATTATCAGCACCGCGCCCTTAGTTTGGTAAATGGCTTTTCTCTGCTGTGAGTTGGTGCGGCTGAAAAATCTGTCTATGCACTGTTTTTTTATTTCTGTGAAATTTGTCATGTTTTCCTCTCAAAGATGTTTTTGAATTTTGGAACAGGTCAAAAATCAGTTTCCGTTATTGGTATTGTTGTTAGCATTAGCGCCGTCTAAAGCGATAAAGGGATTCACGCCGTCGCTTACCACCTGGGGCAGCTGTCCGTTCCACTTTTCGATCTGGAAATAATCAATATAGTTGGGGGATCTCTGTAACTGCTCCTGGATAGCCTTGATAGCGTCCGCTTCTGCTTCTGCGGCAATGCGCTTGGATTGTGCTTCCGCTTCGGCTGCGATAACTACTTGCTTTGCTTCCTCTTCCTTTTCCTTGGTCTTGTTTTCCATTTTGAGAGCGTCCTGCTCGGCAATTACCTTTGCCTGAATGGAAGCTTCAAAAGCGTCGTCAAAGTTAAGATTCTCTATCGCAAAGGCGGTAACGATAACTCCGTCCTTTGCAAGTATTTCCGTAAGGGAGTTTTGAATTTCATTGGTAACGTCCGCTCTTGACTGTACAAGCTGTTCCGCCTTTACCTTGCCGATAGCATCTTTAGCTATCTTCTGAACGTTGGGAACAAGCAGTCTTGCCTCCACATTGTTGATGCCTATATTTCTGATAATATCGCTGAGCTTGCTGCTGTCATAATAGTAGTTGAGCTTGAGCTGAAGGGAATTGACCGACTGTGTGTCGCTGGTGTAGGCATCGGTGGAAACCGAATATATATGCTCTCTTATATCCACTTGCTCTACTTCCTCAATAAAGGGAATGTGCATATTCAAGCCCGCTGTCAGGTTGTCCTGTACGATCTTGCCGAAGCGGTATCTTACGCCGATATAACCCTCGTTTACAATAGAAAAGGAGTTAAGAGCCACTAACAGTAATACTGCGATAACAACTATGATAAGGGCGATCTTTCCATGGGATTTGCCGCCTGTGCCGTCGGACTTTTTTTCGGAGGAGTTGGTGGTGAATTTTATCTCTGCCATTTTTCTTTCCTTTCTTTTACTGCTTGTTTATTTTGCTATTATTTTTACTGTTCGTTGACTGCCTGCCATATATAGTCTTTGATAATTTCATATACATAGCCGTGATAGTGCAGACCGTCGTCGGTGCCTTTGCCCGAAGCTAAAATATCGTAGACCTGGCTGTATGTATCAATGTATCTCACATTGTCATTGAGTTTTGGGATAATGGCTTCGTTGAAGCGGCGGACGTATTCGTCCCTTATTTCGTAGCCGTAGGCAGCCGCCTTTTGGTCGCCTATGGGATTAACAGAGCAGAACCAGACCTTTGCGCCCTTGCTCTCCCACAATACCGCCTTTTTGTTGAGCCAGTCGGCGTATTGGGTGGAATATCTTTCTGCAAATTCGTCCACAGTTTCTCCCTTAAAGGGCCGGCACTTGTTGACACCCATGCCGATGACTATTGCGGTATTTTCTGCCGCCTGTTCATCAATTTCTCTTTCATGATCGGACATCCAGTCAAAGCTCTGACCTCCTGCGCAGATAACATAGTCGCTGCCCATTGGACCTATGATGATGCCTGTGTCGTTTTCCTCCAAGCCGCAAACTATGGTGGCAAGGTTGTAGGCTCTTGAATCCCCTACCAGTACTACCCGCACCTCCGATTTTTCGCTTGGGGGATCTGTGCTTTCGGCATCGTCGGATATGTTCGTTTCAGCGGTAACGGCGGTTTCTGACCCGACCTCGCTCTCGGTTTGCTCCGTGTTCTCTGTCAGGATAACAGAAGCGGGGATCGACTGATCGCAAGCGGTCATGGTCAGCAAGCAAAATGCCAAAATCAAACATTTGATACTTCTGACACTTCGGACACTGTCGCCTTCAACCCTTTTGGAGAGGGATATTTTGTTCATAAATATGCTCCTTTCTGAAAAAGGCTCTATTTCTTGCTTCCCATAAGCTCCGAATAGCTGTCCTTGATCTCCACCTTGCCTATCTCCACATTTTGGGAAACTGCGGAGGCATTCTTCACTGCGTGAGACAGCATCAGCTTTATTCTGTTGATCTGGTTTACCTCCGAAGCGCCCGGGTCGTAGTCCACGGCTATGATATTGGAAAGGGGATTTCTTCTTCTAAGCTCGCCTATAACGCCCTTTCCTGTAACGTGGTTGGGCAGGCAGGCAAAGGGCTGCATGCAGATGATATTGTTGACGCCGCTGTGCATAAGCTCCACCATTTCAGCGGTAAGGAACCAGCCCTCGCCCGCGATGTTGCCTGTTGATACAATGCCGTCAACCAGTTTTCTCATTTCGGAAATTTTCATGGGACTGCCGAACTTGGTACCCTTGATAGCTTCAAAATAGGGCTTCTGCAAATGCTCCAAAAATCCTATCAGCTTGTTCATAAAGAAATAGCGTGAGTTGGAAACGGTGAGCAGTTCTTTTCTCGAATTGGCATGATCCATAATAAAGTAGATAAAGCCCATAAGATCGGGAACCACCGCTTCCGCCCCCTCGGATTCCACCAGATCAACAACAAAGTTGTTTGCGGCAGGGTGATATTTTACCATGATCTCGCCCACGATGCCTACCTTGGGCTTTTCTATATCAAGCACGGGCAGCTCGTCAAATTCCTTCACTATCTGCTTTATATTCTTCTTAAAGAGACTGCTGCTAAGGCTCTTTAGGTCCTCTCTCAGCTTGTCGTTCCACTTTTCATACAGTTTATTTGCGCTGCCCTTTTCCACCTCGTAGGGGCGTACCTTGTACAGGCAGCGGCTAAGGGTGTCGCCGTAGATCAGCGACATCATGGCTCTCATAATAAGGCTTGGCGTATAGGTGAAGCCGGGGTTTTTCTCCATACCCACCATATTTATTGAGATAACGGGTACCTGCGGATAACCGCCCTCTTTAAGAGCTTTCTTTATCATTCCAACATAATTGGTGGCTCTGCAAGCGCCGCCTGTTTGTGTAATAAGAATCGAGGTGTTGTCGGGATCATACTTTCCGCTGTCTAAGGCATGCATATATGATCCTACCGTGAGGATAGTGGGGTAGCAAGCGTCGTTGTTGACGTACTTCAAGCCTGTGTCAACCACTTCCTTGCTGTAATCCTTAAGTATAACAAGATTGTAGCCCGAATAGCGGAAGGCCTTCTCCAGCAGTTCAAAGTGAATGGGAGCCATCTGGGGTCCAAGTATAGTATGTGTTTTCTTATCCGCCTTGGTGAAAAGGGGCTGTCTGTGGTAGCCGTCATATTTTACGGTACTGTGATAGCCGTCTCTGCGCCTTTCCTCCGAAACAGAAATAAGAGAACGCAAACGGATCCTTGCCGCGCCTAAGTTATTGACCTCATCTATTTTGAGGACGGTGTACAGCCTGCCGTAGCCCTGCAGGATCTCCTGCACCTGGTCGGTGGTTATAGCGTCAAGACCGCAGCCGAAGCTGTTGAGCTGTACCAATTCCAAATACTCACGCTCACCCACAACAGCGGCGGAGTTGTACAGTCTTGTGTGATACATCCACTGATCCACAACGCGGATAGGTCTTACCAGTTTGTCAACGCCTAAGTGCGCCACACTGTCCTCGGTGAGGACTGCAAAGCCGTAGCCGTTTATCATTTCGGGGATTCCGTGATTTATTTCGGGGTCAAGGTGGTAGGGTCTGCCTGCAAGGACAATTCCTCTCTGTCCTGTCTTTTCAAGCATTTTCAAAACTTCCTCGCCCTTTGACCTTATGTCTTGCTTAAAGGCTGCGTCCTCCTGATATGCTTTTTCAAGGGCAGCGCCTATCTCTTTTCCGCTTACTCCCAAAGGAACAAATTCCTCCACAAGTCTTTCCAGCATTCTTTCCTTATTATAAATAGGGAGGAACGGATCCATAAACTTCACCGACTGTTCTCTCAGCTCGGGAACGGAATTTTTGATGACCTCGCCGTAGGTGGCAACAACAGGGCAGTTGTAGTGGTTGTCGCCCTTGCCGCCGTTGTCCATTTCATAAGGCATTGAGGGGTAGAAAACTATGTCCGCACCATTCTGTATCAGCCATACCACGTGACCGTGTGACAGCTTTGCGGGATAGCACACGGATTCGCTGGGCATTGTTTCTATACCAAGCTCATAAATTTCTCTGCTTGAATCGGGGGAAAGCAGCACTCTGTATCCCAAATTGGTAAAGAATGTGTGCCAGAATGGGTAATTCTCATACATACCCAAAACACGTGGAAGTCCCAGTGTACCGCGTGTTGCTTCCTCCTCGGACAAAGACTTATAGCTGAAAAGTCTTTTGTATTTATAGTCGAAAAGGTTAGGCAGCTCGGACTTCTTGGTGCCGAGACCTGCGCCCCTCTCACATCTGTTATTGGTGATAAACCTTGTACCGTCACCGAATTTGCTTATGGTGAGCAGACAGTTATTGCTGCACCGTCCGCATCTTGCGGTGGATTTGGTTATGGAGAAATTCTCCAGCTTGTCAAGAGTGGCAATAGTCGAACCCTCGCCGTCATCTCTGTTCATAGCGATAAGGGCGCTTCCGTAGGCTCCCATAAGTCCTGCCTTGTCGGGTCTTACGGCTTCCCTCTCGCAGGTAAGCTCAAAGGCGCGCAGGACGGAATTGTTCATAAAGGTTCCGCCCTGAACTATTATTTTTTCGCCCATATCCTTGGGGTCGCGGATCTTTATTACCTTAAAGAGAGCGTTTTTAACTACCGAGTAGCTTAAGCCCGCGGAAATGTCCGCAACGCTGGCGCCCTCCTTCTGAGCCTGTTTTACGCGGCTGTTCATAAATACGGTACAGCGTGAACCCAGGTCAACGGGGTGTTCGGCGGTAAGACCAAGCTGCGCAAATTCTGCGCTGGTCATACCCAGGGCGGAGGCAAAGTTCTCAATAAAGCTGCCGCAGCCGCTGGAGCAAGCCTCGTTTAGCAAAATGCTCTGAATTTCTCCGTCCTTGACCCTTATGCACTTCATATCCTGTCCGCCGATGTCGAGAATGAACTCAACGCCGGGGAGCATACGCTCGGCGGCTTTGTAGTGCGCCATAGTTTCGATCTCGCCGTAGTCCAGCTTTAAAGCGGCTTTGATGAGATGCTCGCCGTAGCCTGTGGCGGTGGCTTTTGCTATATAAGCTTCCTTGGGCATAAGGGAATATATCTCCTTTAAAATGCCGATAACGGATTTCAAAGGATCGCCCATATTGTTATTGTAATAGGAATAGAGTATCTCGCCATTTTCGTTGATAAGGCAGGCTTTTGTGGTGGTAGAGCCTGCGTCTACACCAAGATAGCACTTGCCCTTGTGGGAGGAAAGGGGAGCGGTGGGAATGGTGGCTTTTGCATGTCTATCCATAAACTCCTGCTTTTCCTTGTCACTGTTGAAAAGGGGAGCAAGTCTTTCCACCTCGTGAGTTTCCACCATGGACAGCTTGCCTAAATTATCCTTAAGCTGCTTTACGGAAATCTCCCCTCTGTTGTCGGACAGCGCCGCGCCTGCCGCCACAAAAAGGTTGGCGTCGGGAGGGAAAATGATCTCGTCGGGCTTTAGATCAAGGGTGACAATAAAACGCTTGCGCAGCTCCGAGAGGTAATGGAGAGGACCGCCCAAAAAGGCGACTTTGCCTCTGATAGGCTTACCGCAGGCAAGACCGCTGATAGTCTGGTTTACAACGGACTGGAACACCGAAGCGGCAACGTCGCTTTTCTTGGCGCCGTCGTTGAGCAGGGGCTGAATATCGGATTTTGCGAATACTCCGCAGCGGGAAGCTATGGGGTAGATAGTTTCCGCTTCTTTTGCAAGCTCGTTGATGCCTGTGATGTCAGTGTTGAGCAATGCCGCCATCTGGTCTATGAAAGCGCCCGTGCCGCCTGCGCAGGTGCCGTTCATACGCTGCTCGATACCGCCCCTTAAATAGGTTATCTTTGCGTCCTCGCCGCCCAGCTCGATAGCAACGTCGGTTTCGGGGATCAGCTTTTCGATAGCTACAGCTCCTGCCGTTACCTCCTGGACGAAGGGAATGTCAAGCCATTTAGCGACGTTGATGCCGCCGCTGCCTGTTACAGCAACAGTGGCTTTATCTTCGGAAACGCTTTCCAAGCCTTCGGAGAGTACCTCGGCAATAGTTTTCTTTATGTCTGAATAGTGCCTTTGGTATTTTTTATGTACCGTCTGACCCTTTTCGTCTATGATAACAATTTTTACGGTGGTAGAACCAACGTCAAGTCCGATATGAAGCATACAGTTATTTCCTTCCTGAATTTAATACCGATCACGTTTCGGTTATCCCGATCTTTATAGCGGATCGGTATACAAGTACACAAAACCGTGTACCGAATTTTTTGCATAGTAATACATTATGTATCAATTATACACCATTTCAAGGAAAAAAGCAATTGTATAATTGTATCCATTTAAGGATATATCAAGAAAAACGTGTTTTTTCACACAATTTTCACATTTTGCGGAGGATTTTTTAAAATTTTTTTGAAAAAGGTATTGACATTTACTGAATTTAGGTGTATACTTATTAAGTAATAAATCGGGGTGTGGCGCAGATTGGCTAGCGCGCTACCTTGGGGTGGTAGAGGTCGCCTGTTCAAATCAGGTCACTCCGACCAAAAAATAAAAACCTCCAATCGGAGGTTTTTATTTTTTAGAAATTTAATCGGGAGAGATCAGTATGGCAGATTACAAAGCTATGTATTATTACTTGGCAGGACGTATGGCAACCGCTGT